>JAZGGT010000411.1:0-8832 GCA_036480555.1 Bacteroidales bacterium
TAAAAAAAGCCTCCCTTCTGATGAAGAGAGACTGTTTTGCTGTAGGGGAAGGATTCGAACCTTCACGGAGTGGTTAGCCAAAATGATTTTTCCCAATCTCTCCGCCCCCGAGACAGGAGGGTGTGTCTGCCGGTTTCACCACCCTACAGTGTTTTTGTCTCATTGACATTACAAATATACGCAGAAGATCATAATATTGTTATATTCGCAATGTTTTTCAATATTTATTGTTAATATTGCAATGTTTTAGCGTTTTTATTGATAATACTGCAATATCCACTTGAGATTATGAAAAAAATTTATGATATTGATAAACTGGACAGGGAGATCCTGGAGATTTTAATGAAAGATGCCAAGATTCCCTACACGGATATTGCCAAAAGGCTTATCGTATCAGCAGGAACCATTCATGTCAGGATGAAAAGAATGGAAAGACTCGAGATTGTCAAGGGGGCTACCCTCATCCTGGATGTTGCGAAAATCGGTTATGATATGACAGCATTTGTGGGTATTTACCTGATCAAAGGGTCCGTATATAAAGAAGTAATCGATCAAGTTGATAATATTCCTGAAATCGTGGAGGCCCATTATACAACCGGAGAATACAGTATATTTGTCAAAGTGATCTGTAAAAACACGGATCATCTTCGTGAGGTAATTAACGAAAAATTGCAACCTGTAGACGGGGTGAGCAGGACAGAAACCATTATCTCACTGGGAGAAAGTATTAAAAAGCAGATGCCAATCTTTTAAAATCATGCTGGCATGATAAAAAACTGGTTTGAAGAACTGGAAGATCTTTTAAGAAACGGTGTAAGCCCAGAGCAGAGGATCTTTGCCAAGCGTTATGCCAGGAAGGCCAAGTTCCATATTGATAAGGTCCTGAAAGGCGTTGACAAGGAAGCAGAAGAGACCAGGGAGATGGCCAGTTCCTTCTTCCGGCTGCTGGAACATAAGCTGAACCTCAATGAGAGGACGGATCCGCCCAGCAAAGAGGAGGTGAAGGCGGCTGTTAAACAGTTGAAGGATGTCGGACGTTTTTCCATTTTCGTTACAGCTGTAATCCTGCCAGGGGGAGTGGTCTCTTTGATCGGACTCGAACTGCTGGCAAGACAGTACGGGATTAATTTCTCACTGATCCCCTCTGCATTCAAAAAGAAGAAAAAAGAGGATGATCCATCCGGGCAAGAAAATCACCCCCGTCAATTAACCGGTGGGTCAACCGGGTCGGAATCCCCGGAATAATCAAGGATATTCCCCCTGTATTGATCAATCAGCTATTTAGTATATTCGTAACGGCCAGGACAAACCCGGCAGATTCACTCCGGTATGAATAAGGTTTTAGTTTACGATGATCTTTTTTGAGATCTGATGGCTGCCGGCCCTGAATTTCAGGAAGTACAATCCTCTTTCCCATTGAGACAGGTCAATTGGAATATCATGCTCTGCCGGAACCATTAAACCATGATTAGATTGTGAGATTAACCGCCCCTTGGCATCGTAGATCTCAACATTGACCAACTGGCGGGTATTCAAAACAAATCGAAGATGCAGTTCATCGCTGGCAGGATTGGGAAAAGCCAGAAGGTAATCCAGATCCTTCATTACCCCTGGGGGATTTATACTGGTGCCGGTATACACATCACCCTTGAGTTTTCTCCCATCTGACAGTGCTCCTCCATCGGGCCCGGCTATATAACTGTTGATCCAGTCCGGTCTTGCCGGGAGGTCTACTCCCCCATCCCACATAAATTTTTTCTCCCACTCCTGGTCCGTAAGCCGCTTAAAATTACTGGTCACCTCATAATGAAAGGAGGATACCGGTCCGGCAAAAGCCATCAACTGATCCGGGTTTGTGGGATTGGAAGCCAGGAAAACGCCCCTGTTGATATAACCATTACCGACATGCAATACATGCCCTACCACATTCCCTGCCTGGTCAGTTGGCTGGGTATGAACATCTGCCACGACGAAATCCCAGTTCAATCCCTTATTAATATCAAAGAAAAAATCAGTGAACCAGCCAGTGATCATCGGTCCGGATGCCATATAAGAATTGATCATTGTTTTCAGGAAGGTGATCTCGGTCTCATTAATAGCAACACCGTCCAGTTCCTTTCTGGCAATTTCTTCAAAAATCCCCATGATCTCAGCGTATCTGGTATAATAATCAATGATCATGGTTTTACTTTGAAAGTCTTCTCCATCGAAGACCCCGGCAAGAAATGCTGCGGCATTCTCGGCAAATAGTTGAAGCCTGGCATAAAAATCAGGATAAGGTTCGATATAGGTGTAGGGATAGGAACAGGCTGTTCCTCCCGTATATGATTGCTTCCCGTAAAGGATATTGTCATGCCTCAGTTCGGCCCAGGAAGTTAGCTGTGTGTTTAGTTTCTCCTGGTGCCAGGCGGTGGTTTGCATAAAATAGGGGAGATTAGCCGAGGAGGTAGGCGGATTCAGTTCCCTGATAGCCGCCATCCAGGTATTGTAGAGTGACTGCTCCCAGAAATCTTCATCGTAAGCATTCACGAGGTATTTCAGGGAGGAAACCTTATAGGCATATTTGTACTGCTCCAGTTCGTCCACCAGCAGGAATATGGCATCTTCGTTTCCCATTACAGCCATTACATCCAGCGGGTCAGGCAATCCGCGGTAGATTTTTTTATTATCCACAATGATCCGATCATATACCACTTCACTCAATACATAGGAATCGATCAGGAATTTTTGCCCCAGCAGTTTGAAAGAGACGGGCAGTTGTCCGGGATCACTCGAATAGGGATCCACATAAAAAAAGTTCGACATGATCTTCTGTCCGTAATCATCCGAAGCATTCAGGCTGTCTTTGAATGCTGCAAAAACCTCCGGGGTGAAAAGATCAGACGGTGCGGAAAGCAACCTGCCTGTTAATCCATCTAATTCAACCGGTGTCATATTATCATCCGGTCCCACAAAAAAGGTAATCACCTGTTCATGTTTTCCCAGGTTGCTCATTTTGCCGCTTGAATTTAGCAACTCATTCAACAATATGGCGCCCAGTTGCATCCGCCGGAGTTCATTATCGGACCAGTCCGGTTCCCATGGATTTTCGGGCGGTGCGGTCAGCAGGAAATCTATCCTGCCCAACCACATCATGGTACGGAAGTATTTTTCAAGGGTAATTGTTCCTCCAGGGGTGTAGATGTCTTTATTGTAATGCCCGCGAGGGGTAAATTGGCTGAAATCAAGCTTCCGGAGCCTGGTCTCCGTAAAAAGCGTGGTGGATGTCATTTGTTCGGCCGCGATCTTATCCATGATGTCATTGAATTTCTCCTGACCATGGGATTGTGGTACATATTCCTTTTCATGGATTAATGAACGGGCAACAGATATATACAGGTCCACATCTGCCAGTGCATCGCTAAGCCGGCCATCACTGCCGTATTTGGAAAAAAGTGCAGGATAGGCAGCATACAAGGCATCCAGCAATTCAATCAGATTGGGTTCAAGGAACTGCCATTCCAGGGTTTGTAATATGGCATCATAAGAATTATGCAATGTGCCAAGCACAAAATCGGAGGATATGAACAAAGGCAAGTCGTTGTTATAAATATTAACTAAGGCATCGGCCCAGGAATGGGATTTCAGCCGCTCCGAAACCATGAAAAAATTATTCTTCAACAGGTCCTGTTCTGCCTTTGTAAGCTGAAATACTCGGTTGATGGAATCAAACCATGGGATGTTGCCAAGTTCCGCCGGATTTGTCCTTGATGCATAATAGGCGGTCTTCACCGGGTTATTACCGACTAACTGGCTGGCAGTAAGTGATTTATTGCTTTCCAGAAATTGCTTGTAGACGACAGGGTCAAAGGTACTCTGACCCTTGAGCACAAAACTTCCTGAGATAATAATGGCCAGGCAGGTTAGCAGTATCTTCTTGGTTTTCATTGTTCTGGAGAATTATATGCAAGTTATTACAATATTGAATGATAATCAATTTATAGATGCGATATCAGTCCCCGGGGTTGCGCGTCAATCTGGGTATTATCATTACTATCTGGTGTTTTAGGGGCTGCTGCCCGACCATCCTCGGATGATATTTCAGAAATCAGGATATAAACAGTAAATTGTGAGAAATTTATGTGAAACCTAAAAAATAAACCGATGAACATGAGATTTAAATTAATCTTCATCTTGCTGACGGTTTTCGCCATGGCAGGATTTTCACAGGAAAATGACGTAAATAAAGCCAGAGAAGCCATTGAGGATTTCAAAAAAGAAGATCCTGATATCGGCAAATTATTTAGCACTGCTTACGGATATGCTGTATTGCCGGGCATTGGCAAAGGAGGAATTGGGATTGGAGGTGCAGGAGGCAAAGGAACCGTTTTCAAGGGAGGTGAGCCGGTCGCGGATGTAAAAATGTCACAGGTTACGATTGGTTTTCAGCTGGGTGGACAAAAATACGCTGAAGTGATATTTTTTGAGAATAAGCAGGCATATACCCGGTTTGTTGAAAAAGATTTTGAATTTGCCGCCCAGGTGTCAGCTGTAGCTCTGGCTTCTGGTGCTTCGGCAGATGCAAAATTTAAAGATGGCATGCTCATCTTTACCCAGGCACTGGGAGGTTTGATGTATGAGGCTTCAATCGGTGGACAAAGATTTAAGGTGGAATTGTATTAGTTTGCATAATTACCATGTTTCACCACCGCCTGATAATACTTGTCACTGTTTTTTTAATCCATCAGGGCATTCCCCTGAATGCCCAGGTATCTTTAGGCGTAAATTTCGGAATAACTCGTACTACCTTTTCCGGTGACCAGCCGACAAATGGATCTTTTGGTCCCGAGTTAGGTCCCATGGCAGGATTGCGTTTTGACTACCGTTTTACCCAGGCTGTTGCCCTGAGCTTTCAACCCGGCATAATGAACCAGGGTGTCAAATATATTAAAGTTGATTCTAATAACGATGTTACAGACAGCTTGAAATATAAATTAAATACACTTTCCTTCCCCATTCATGCAGTGATCTGGTCTGAAAATGGAAGGTTTTTTGTCTCAGCAGGTTTACAATTTGATTATTATGTTGATGCCAAGGCAGTTTATCCGGATCATTCGGTGGATATAACATCTGAATTAAAAGGCTATAATATTTACGCTCAATTTGGCGGAGGTTTCATTTTGTCGCTTGGTCGACCTTATATCTTATTTGAATTGCGTTATTCTCAGGGACTGGTAGATCTTAACAATCCAATTTTTCATGATGAGGGATATTTACCGAGGACGAAATTAACAGGACTGAGTTTTATGGCAGGTTTTCATCTGCCATTGGGCAAAACATCGCATTATACAATACATAAGTAAACCTGATGCATATGCAATTTCGAAAGCTTATTTCCCTTAAATATTTGTTGATTATTCTGTTCTCTGTAATTATCGGCAGGTATGTTAATGCACAGACGGAGACATCAAAAAGAATCACGATTGGCAACCATAGTTATTCTCCCATTACCTATTCTCCCTTACCCTCTACCAATACATTTATCAATACCCTGGCTGGATTTGGCCAAACGATCAATTTATTTCATACTATCACCCTCCCTGAAGATCTGGGAACTATTGGTATAGAAGGTGAAGTTACATTTATAGATGTGTACTTCTCATATCAGCAGCGTATCAGGGACTGGTTGGCAGCATATATCCAAATTGGACTGGCAGCACGGTTGGGAACGGAGTTTCAGAGCATTCTTGCCCAGGGAATCAACACCGTTACCAATTTTCAAATTGGCTGGCATTTTAAATTACTGGAAGGAGAAAAATATGCTTTTTCTGCTACCGCTGAACTTCAAAACAATACAGGTAGTTTTATCAATATCCTGGGATATGTAAAGGATATCATAAACGAACATCCGAATCCTCAAATTATGGAAAATATACCGGTACTAACGGTGGGATCTTCTTTTCGCTTTGCTTATGGATTCAATGATTTAATCGGCATGAGTGCCACTACTGATTTTTCCTATGGTGAAACCTATATCAGGGGCAAAAATGGCCTGGCTTTAACCACTGGAGCTGGTGTTGATTTTGATTTTTACCCTCGTTATTCAGTACCTGTGGGTCTGATTATTAATTATAACATTACTTCACAGCCGGAGTTTGTATATGTGGACGGAAAGTATGCTCATATATGGAAAACGAAGATCGCATATACAAAAGCCAGTGATTTTAGCCTGGGACTGGAATGCTCGATCATGAAGGTTCCCCTGCCAAATGCAAAGAAAGATCCCGCAGTCTTTTCATTTGCATTAGGAAGCCGGTTTTATTTCTAGTACCATTCAGATTATATCCACAGTAAGTCGAATTAATACCTTGTTTTTTCTTTTTTTATTTATAGTTTTAGGTATTCCTCTTCACATCTAACACTTTCACAAGAATGAGTGGATTTTTCGGGGTTATATCAAAACAGAGTTGTGTCAATGAAGTCTATTATGGTACTGATTATCATTCACATTTAGGCACGAAAAGGGCCGGTTTGGTTTTCTACAATGCAAAGGAAGGATTCAGAAGGTCCATTCACAGCCTGGAGAATGCATACTTTCGAACCAAATTCGAATTGGACCTGGAGAAGCTGAAAGGGAACAGCGGTCTGGGTGTGATCAGTGACACAGACCCCCAGCCAATTTTATTCAATTCCCATATGGGCCGGTTTGCAATTGTTACCGTCAGCCGGCTAGTTAATATTGCAGAATTGGAAAAATGTTTTTTGAAAAAGAAGAACCATTTTACCGAAAACTTTGAAGGAAATGTCAATCCTACTGAAATGGTTGCCAACCTGATCTGCGAGGAAGAGGATTTTGTGTCAGGCATCAAAAATGTATACCGGAAGATCAAAGGTTCCTGCTCCCTTCTTATCCTTACCTCTGACAGAATCATCGCTGCCCGTGATAAATTGGGCAGAACGCCAATAATGTTGGGTAAAAAGGAAGGAGCTTATGCCGCAGCCTCAGAAACCTCGGCATTTCCCAATACAGGATACGAAATTGAATATACCATTGGACCGGGAGAGATTGTTGAAATATCAGCCGAAGGATATAAAACCGTGAAACCAGCCGAAGAAAAAATGCAAGTCTGTTCCTTCTTGTGGGTTTATTATGGATATCCTCCGTCATATTATGAAGGGATCAATGTTGATGAGTGCAGGTATCGTTGCGGAGCAGCACTTGCACGCCGTGATACTGTGGAAGCTGATTTCGTAAGTGGAATTCCCGATTCCGGTGTAGGCCATGCCATTGGTTATGGCAATGAAAAGGGGATCCCTTACATGAGGCCCTACACAAAGTATACTCCAACCTGGCCCAGAAGTTTCATGCCACAGGACCAGGAGATGAGGGACCTGGTGGCAAAAATGAAATTGATCCCCAACAAGGCACTGATTGAAGGAAAACGCATGGTTTTCTGTGATGATTCTATAGTTCGGGGTACCCAACTTAAGGATAATACAAAAGACCTGCGCCAGGCTGGTGCAAAAGAAGTGCATATGCGGATTGCCTGTCCGCCCCTGACCTTCGCCTGCGATTTCCTTAATTTTTCACAATCCAGGTCCACCCTTGAGCTTGCATCCCGTAAAGCTATTAAACAGTTGGAAGGGGAAGAAAAGCACATTGAAGAATATGCCTATCCGAACAGTGAAAAATACAGGGCTATGGTAGAACAGATTGCTAAAAATCTCGGGATTGATTCACTGCTGTACCAGAACCTGGGAGACCTGGTTGAGGCCATAGGACTCCCCAGGGAAAAACTCTGTACCCATTGCTGGGATGGATCCAGCTATTTTTAAGTACTGGCATTCCGCCGAACATATCTGCCTGTTTCTCCTCCAGGGCATGGTGGAATTTTTAATAATGCTGCCTTTCTGGTCTGATTCTTGAGACTTTTAATAAAAAACGTCATGTTGAAAAAGTACCTGCCACCGGTGCTTGCATTATTGCTGTTTGCGATCCCGGTACAGTCCCAAAAAATCTTCAAGGTCCAGTACGAATCCCAGGCCGATGTAAAAATCTATATAGTAAACTATGAATCTCAATGTGACCTGAAAGTGTTCTTTGTGGATTATGAATCTCAGGCCGATGAAGATGGTTTGTGGTACATGGTGAAATATGAAAGCCAGGCTGACATTAAGGTTTATTTTGTTGACTATGAATCGCAGGCTGACCTCAAAATATACATTGTAAAATATACATCACAGGCAGGGTGGCGTAATCAGGATAAACTGCACCTGTTGAGGGTCCCGAAATAAGATTATGGACAACAGGGCTAAACTTTCTTAGTTCTTTGTATTTTTGCCAATAAACCATCTCCGATATGAACGATTTAACAAAGAACTCCCAAGCACGCAAAAAACTGCTCAAACATATGATCTTGCAACTCCATAAAGGGGAAGCCCCAAATGAAGTCAGAAAAAGGCTCGTTGAATTGCTCAAGAACATTCCATATAATGAAGTTGTCGAGGTGGAACAGGAACTGATCAATGAAGGATTGCCTGAAGAGGAAGTCCTGAAATTCTGTGATATTCATACACAGGTCCTGGAAGGGCACATTGACCAGTCAGAGGCTAAGTCAATACCACCCGGACATCCTGTTGATACTTTTAAGCAGGAAAACAAGGAACTGCTAAAAGTGGTCAGGACCCTGACCAAATTCTATGATAAAATCAACTCTCCCGATGAGCTGGAGATCGAGACATATCTCATTCAGCTTAAGGCATTTTTCAACAATCTGATGGACGTGGAAAAACATTATCAGCGCAAGGAAAACCTGCTATTCCCGTACCTTGAGAAATACAATATTACCGGTC
>JAZGGT010000412.1:0-2474 GCA_036480555.1 Bacteroidales bacterium
ACCCCTACCCTCACCGGGGTAATGTAATAATTGGCCAGGAATTTAAAACCGGTCTTAAGCAGGGCCATGATGACCACCATTCCACTTACCAGCAATAATGCAGAAGTAGTACCCTTATCCATGATGATCCTGCTCAGGAAAAAATTGAAATTATGTTGCAGAGCCTGGGTATTCATCGCAAAAGGCACAGCAGTCGTGACCATTTCCTGGTTATTGAAAAGGATGCGCAGGAAGGGGATGGCCATCACAAAAGAGAACAGGGCAAAGAAAGCTGAAAGTATATTAAAGAGTATATTCAGGACAGCAAAGAACCAGTAAGGCTTAACATAACCTACAATGCTCAGGAATCTCTTCATCAGGTTTTCAGGAAAAGTGGTTATTCATGCTAGATCCCGGTATAGTTATCCGGTGTGATCTTTTTCAGCTCCTCAATAACGTCCCTATCTAATTGTAACGTATCAATGAAGGCGTGTAGTACATCACGGGTGATGATTTTATTGGTTCGGGTCAGATCTTTCAGCGCTTCATAGGGTTTCGGATAACCTTCCCGTCTCAGGATCGTCTGCAGAGCCTCGGTAACTACAGCCCAGTTCTTGTTCAGGTCCTGCCGGATACCGTCTTCATTAATGATCAGCTTATCCAGGCCTTTCAGAAGGGATTTAAATGCCAGTAAAGTATGGGCCAGGGGCACCCCTATGTTCCTTGAAACAGTTGAGTCGGTAAGGTCCCGCTGCAACCTTGATATGGGCAATTTGGATGAGAGGTGCTCAAAAATTGCATTGGCCATGCCCAGGTTACCCTCGGCATTTTCAAAATCAATGGGATTCACCTTATGCGGCATCACAGATGATCCTACCTCCCCTTTCTTGATCTTCTGCTTGAAATATTCCATTGAGATATATGACCAGATATCACGTACCAGGTCGATCAGTATGGTATTGATGCGTTTCAGGTTGTCAAACAGGGCGGCCATGTGATCATAGTGTTCGATCTGTGTGGTGGTCTTCTGTCTTTGCAGTCCCAGTTTATCCCCCAGGAACTTATCTGCAAACAGCACCCAGTCCACCTCCTGATAAGCAACATGATGTGCATTGAAATTTCCGGTTGACCCGCCAAATTTGGCAGAATAAGGTATGGTTTTAAGAAGTTCTGACTGATTTTCAAGCCGTTCTACAAATACCTTTATCTCCTTGCCCATCCTGGTGGGTGAAGCCGGCTGCCCATGGGTCTTTCCAAGCATAGGGATAAGCGACCATTGATCAGCCTTTTCCATGAGTACTCCCGTCAATTCATCAAGAACCGGTAAATAGGCCTGGGTCATTGCATCTTTGAGGGACAGGGGGGTTGCCGTATTGTTTACATCCTGGGAGGTCAATGCAAAATGGATGAATTCCTTGTATTGAGACAGGCCTGTTTCATCGAACTTTTCCTTGATAAAGTATTCGACTGCCTTTACATCATGATTCGTCGTTTTCTCAAATTCCTTGATCTTTTCGGCATCCGTTTCGGTGAATTCAGTATAGAATGTGCGTAGCTGTTCAAAGACCTCGGGGTCCACGCCGGATAACTCCTTCAGATGCAGCTGGCAGAGCTCGATAAAATATTCGATCTCGATGAAAACCCTGTAACGTATCAGTCCAAATTCCGAGAAAAACGGAGCTAATTCTTCAACTTTTTTACGATACCTGCCATCGACCGGAGATATAGCAGACAGTTCGGTTAGTTTCATCAGGCTAATGGTTAGGACGCAAAGTTAAGAGTTTTTTAAGACGATCTTATGAACCAACCTTTTTTGTATTTTTGACAGCAAAGAAGAAACCTTATGAAACGATCTACATCAAAAATAACCGCCTATACCCTGATCAGCCTTTCCCTGCTCCTGTTATCAGCAGAACAAACAGATACAACACTGGTTTACCTGTTTGAGATCAGGGAAAATATTGCCCCCCCTGCATGGAGACTTACCCAGCGGGCCTTCGAAGATGCAGATGAAATGGATGCCGACCTGGTCCTCATTCATCTGAATACTTACGGTGGCATGCTCGATGCCGCTGATTCCATCCGCACCAAAATACTCAACAGTGACATTCCCGTCTGGGTATTTATTGACAACAATGCCGCTTCAGCGGGTGCCCTGATCTCCATTGCCTGTGATAGTATTTACATGCGCCCCGGGGGAAGCATCGGGGCAGCCACGGTCGTGAACCAGACCGGTGAGGTCGTCCCTGATAAATACCAGTCTTTCATGAGGTCCACTATGCGAGCCACGGCCGAAGCGCATGGCAGGGATACAGTGATCTCAGGCAATGATACCATTGTCTCCTGGCATCGTGACCCCAGTATTGCCGAGGCCATGGTTGATCCCAGTATCTATGTGGAAGGGATCTCAGATACCGGGAAGGTCCTGACCTTCACGACCGAGGAAGCCATCAGGCACGGTTTCTGTGAAGGCCCTGCCGAAAACGTGGAGGAAG
>JAZGGT010000413.1:0-2947 GCA_036480555.1 Bacteroidales bacterium
TGTCGTACTCCACCAGGCTCACATACGCATTCCCCACCTCATAATAGATCCTTGCCTTCTTGGCGGTATCATCTTCTTCGTATTCCAAGGCCTTGGTACCAGACTCAACGGCTTTTTCAAAATCTCCCTGCCTGCCATGGATCACACAGATCAGGTAATATGCTTCAGCATTTTCCGGGTCATATTTGAATGAAGATTCGAAATTGCTGATGGCATCTGCATAGTTTTCATCCTTAAAGGCCAGTTTCCCGGCATTTACAAAACCGTCCTTAAGGATCTTGGTAGCCGCAGCAACCGTCTTCTCGTCAACGGGATCAGCATTATTTCCCACCTCAATGGCATGCTCCAGTGTAGCAACCATATTATCCTGGTCTTTCTGCTTGCGGTAGACCAATCCCTTCCCATAAATCGCCCTTGCATAATCAGGCTTATATTCCACAGCCTTGTCAAAACTGGTGATGGCACCCTCAAAGTCGCCGGCTTTCAGCTGGGTGTTGCCATTGGAATTATACAATTGCGGGATATACTTCAAGGACTTGCCTTTTACATCATCATTCCCGTATTTTTCACAGGCAGTCACCGTCTCTTCAAACTTGATTATGGCACCCGGTATATCCTTAGCCTTGTAGGTATCCATGGCCATCCGGTAATACAGCGGAGGGATCTGCCCTTCAGCTTTGGCCTTCATTTCATCACCTTCGGCTCCCAGGGCTGTTGCCTGTTCAATAGTAGATTCGAAACTCGTAATGGCAGCTTCGTAGTTCCCTGCAGTCACTTCTGCTGCCCCTGCATTGAAGGTTTCAATTACCTCATTTATGGTCTGGGCATTCAGTGAAAGAGTAAAAAGTGCCATGACCAGAACACTAAATAATGTCCTGAAATTTCCTTTTCTTTTTAACATAGAATATAAAGATTTAATTGATAGTCACTTACTAATTATGAGATCTTTGACCTGCAAAAATAAAATTTTTTAGATAAAATCAACATTTATGCAGGATTCAATTATCATACCATTTATATTTTATTTCCTTATTGTCATCGGGATCGGGGTCTATACCACCCGGTTTTCGTCGAGGGGTGTATCTGAATTTTGTTGTTTTTGCTGGTTTTTTAGGGATTGGACTGGGATCGCCTGGAAATCCCCATATCCTGGTGAGCCTCATGACGGATCGTACAAAAAATAAAGGCCGTGATCACGTTGAATCACGGCCTTGAGTATATATGACGTTGAAATTGCTTCTAATTCATTTCGAACCAATCAGTATCTGCCAGCATCCATTCCTCTATGGTGAGATCCTCTTCCGGGATTCTATCCTCCAGCTTGAAAGTCTGGGTCATCCAGGCTTCCAGGGCCAGTTCTTTTTCTGCATGTATAAATTCAAAATCCATGATTGAAAAGTTTTTCTTCAGTGTCCAGGAGGATTCATCTATCATCCACGTTTCAAATCCGACCTCCCTTTCTCTGTTATACACAAAATCTTTGCCAAAAAGTTCAGCGGATAGTGACGGCATTCTTGTGATCACAATTTCATATCTTTTATCTGGCTCAAATGAGATTGCAAGTGCTTGCTGTCCATATCCATAATAGGAAATAAATACCAACATGCCGGTCAAAGCCATGGTTTTAATCAGCATTGTAGTATGATTATCTGTTTTCATGATTTGTATTTTCATATGTCATTTACTAACCAGTAATCATGCCAAACATTATAATATGCTGATTTTCTGCTTTTTAATACTATTTAACATTCGATATTCCGTACGTATTCGTACATGAAAGTCCATTTTCGTTCATCGGATCAGATTGATTATATTTGAACCGTCATAAGCCAATATGTCCATCTGCCTGAAAAATATAAGCAAGAAATACGGGCCCCAGCTTGCACTGGATGATGTATCTTTTGAAGTAAAAAAAGGAGAAATCCTTGGTTTTATTGGCCCTAATGGTGCTGGCAAATCCACCATCATGAAGATCATAACAGGGTATATTCCTCCCACAAAAGGTGAGGTTTACATAAACGGGATGGATGCCGTTGAGCATTCCCTGAAGATCAGGAAGATCATAGGTTATCTTCCCGAGGCTAATCCCCTGTATACCGATATGTATGTAAAGGAATATCTCAGGTATATTGCCGGGATTTACGGATTGAGGAAAAAGGCCGGTAAACTGGTGGCAGATATCATCGAACGTACTGGTCTGGCCCCTGAAAGCCACAAACAGATCAGGGCCCTGTCAAAAGGTTACCGCCAGCGTGTGGGACTTGCCCAGGCTTTGATCCATGACCCGGAGATCCTCATTCTGGATGAACCAACCTCGGGACTGGATCCTAACCAGATCGTTGAGATACGAAACCTTATTTCCGAACTCGGCAAGGAAAAAACCGTTATGTTGTCCACCCACATCATGCAGGAGGTGGAAGCTATTTGCGACAGGGCAATCATTATCAACAAAGGGAGGATTGTAGCTGATGAAACCATGGATGGATTGGCAGATCGCCGATTAGAAGATGTTTTCAGGGATTTAACAAACAACTAAGAACCGTACCTGCCAAAAACTGACACCTAACTTTTTTCTCTTTTTGTATTGCTATTTAATTTTGCTTATTTCGTAATCTGTTAAACAAGTCTACAACATGAGTTATCTTTTCACATCTGAATCTGTATCTGAAGGACATCCTGACAAGGTAGCCGACCAGATATCAGATGCCTTGCTTGATGAATTCCTGAGGAGGGATCCCGAATCTAAAGTAGCTATAGAAACCCTTGTAACAACCGGATTGGTAATATTAAGCGGCGAGGTACATTCCAGGGCTTATGTTGATGTACAGGAAATCGCCCGCAAGGTGATAAGGGAAATAGGGTATACAGAGGCTGATTATAAATTTGATGCAGATTCCTGTGGCGTATTATCTGCCATTCATGAGCAATCATCTGATATCAGGCAGGG
>JAZGGT010000414.1:0-2124 GCA_036480555.1 Bacteroidales bacterium
CTGCCTGGAGCAAGGGAAGTATCTGGTTCAAGGTGCCTGAATCTGTCAAGCTGACCATCAAAGGGAAGATACCGGAAAAAGTGAGTGCCAAGGATATAGTACTTTGCCTGCTGGCCCGGTTTGGAGCAAATACGTTTTTAGGGAAATCCATAGAACTATACGGGGAAGAGATTGAAAACCTTTCCCTTGATAAACGGATGACCATTGCATCCATGGCCACCGAGATGGGTGCTGTTACCATGTTGATCCCGCCCAACCAGGAAGTGATCAGGTACTGTGAGTCAAGGATTTGCCGGAAGATAGACCCTGTACTTGCAGATCCCGATGCTGTGTATTCGGACCTTATCGAGCTGCAGGCAGGGGATTTTACCCCAATGGTGTCGCGCCCGGGGAAACCACATGATGCCATACCATTGGATGAGGTTAGGGGCACCAGGATAGATTCCGTTTTCATTGGCAGTTGTACCAACGGCAGGATAGAGGATATGCGGGCTGTAGCCGGAGTGCTGGAAGATCATAAAGTGGCGGATAATGTGGTACTGAAAATTGTTCCCTGCACCGACAGGGTCTGGAACATGTGCCTTGAGGAAGGGCTTATTGAAATATTCAAGGATGCCCGGGCCTTGGTTTCCAATCCGGGATGTGCCGGATGTGCAGCGGGTCAAGTGGGACAGAATGGGCCGGGGGAGGTATCGGTCAGTTCAGGGAACCGGAATTTCCCGGGGAAGCAGGGCTTGGGTGAGGTTTATCTTGCATCCCCTGAGGTTGCAGCAGCCAGCGCTGTTTCAGGTTTTATCACTTCTCCTGACCAGATCTCTGACGGTCCGGTTGAACGGCAAGCCTTACCATCCACCACAGCCCGTAAACCCGGTCCTGCGAAATCCTTGAAAAAAGACAGTCCGGTGGAATTTACCGGCCGTGTCTGGCTGATCAACCAGGATGATATTGATACGGACATGATATATCATAACCGGCATCTGGCTATTACCGATATCAGGGAAATGGGAAAACATGCCTTCGGGAACCTGGAGGGATTTGAATCATTCTCCAGCGAGTCCAATCAGGGGGACATTATATTTACCGGCAAGAATTTCGGGGCTGGAAGCTCCAGGCAACAGGCAGTAGATTGCTTTAAATCTCTTGGTGTGGGTTGTATTGTCGCAGCATCCTTTGGATCTATCTATGAACGGAATGCTATCAATGCCGCTTTTCCCATCCTTAGTTCAGGTAAGATAGATGAACTGGAATTGAAGACGGGGGACCAGGTATCCGTTGATGTGGGTACTGGAAAAATCATTAATTTAAGCAAGCGGAAAAGCATTCAGGCCAACCCGTTTTCAGATGTCCAGATGGAGATATATCAAAATGGGGGATTATTTTAATCATGGGAAAGACCTTTGTTGAAAAGATCTTTGATGCCCCCCTGGGGAACATCGTTTTCAGGAAACCGGATATTGTCCTGTCACACGATAATACGGCCAGTATCCGGAAGACCTTTGAAAAAATGAATGGTGAAGACATAGCTGATCCTGATCAGCTGCTGATCGTCCTCGATCACAATGCCCCGCCTACCAATGCCAGGCTTGCCACAGATTACCAGGAGATCCGGGATTTTGCCAGGACCAAAGGCATCAACAGGTTCTATGATGCAGGCAGGGGTATTTGCCACCAGATCATGTCCAATCATGCCATGCCCGGCATGATCATCGTCGGAAGCGATAGCCATACCTGTACAGCCGGTGCTTTTAATGCCATGGCTGCCGGCATTGACCGGACAGAGACGGCCGGGATATGGAAAAGGGGTGAAACCTGGTTCAGGGTCCCGGATTCCATGAAGATCAACCTGTCCGGGCAGCTGCTTGAAGGCGTCTATGCCAAGGACCTGTCATTATGGATCATCGGGCTAATTGGCTCAGCTGGTGCCAATTACAGGTCCATTGAATTTCATGGGGAGGGAGTAAAGAGTCTTGGCATATCCGAACGAATGACCCTGGCCAACCTGGCTTCTGAGATGGGTGCCAAAAATGCTGTCTTTCCACCGGACGAGGTCCTGGAGGCATTTTTTGGAGATCTTGAGATCAATGCTGTGTGGGCTGATCCCGGGGCATACTACGTAGCCGAGAT
>JAZGGT010000415.1:0-4386 GCA_036480555.1 Bacteroidales bacterium
CTTAACCCGGCTTTCCAGGTCGGGGAAATCTGGCAATTGGGCGCTTGGGACAGGTTCATACCAGAAAGTGGCGCTGCTCCAGTCATCCTGTCTTTCATACAATGCGCTTCCTGTTTTTTCACGGTGCTCTCTGCTCCATCCTATTTGTTGAATGGTAATGCGGCACTCCTCTTTCCAATAGATCGGATCCGGCAGATGCCAGCGATACATGGATATATAACCTTCCTGGTCCCAGCTACATCCGTGATAAAGAAGGGGCGTCTGCTGCATCCCGTACGAAAGGCAAACATAATCCTCACTGCCTGTCCCACAGATAGTCGGGAACTCAGTATCACCATCCATATAGATCTTCACTTCTCCTTCACCCCACCAGTTGCTTTCAAGTGTCCGAATTCCCAATACCGTTCCAATAAAGCGGCCTTCTCCTCTCCTATGGGGAAGGATCTCAAAATCCTCTTTCAGGGTAGTAGGATTTTGTCGCCGGAAGCAGACATGCAACCTTCCAAGCTTTTCCGGATGCCTGTCACCAATGGTATAATCAATCTGGTAGAAAAGGGTGACATTTTCATCCCCTTCATTGGTAAGTGTCATCTTTGCGTTCTCATTGAAGGGCATGGGGAGCCAGATATTTAAAGATGAATTGATTCCGGTCGAATGAACAGCCGACTGATATGAGTTCACTTTTGCATGGGCAGATCCCATAAAATCTCCAAGTGGACATTCGACTGAAGGGTGTTCCTGGTTCTCCCAATAAGCCCGCACCACCATGCTTCGAAGTGCTTTGGTTTTGTCTTTAAATCCTCCTGTCATCCATATATGCCTGATGGTCCCGGTACCTGTAATGTCACACAGGACCACAGTCTCTCCGGGGGCAATTCCTTTAGCCGGGAAACCTTTACGTCCAACTCCCAGTTTACTGGCGGTTTGTCCGCCCTGGCCAGGTTCACCGGTGGGATTTTCAAATGAGATAGATCTGGATTCCAATCCGGTACCAAGATCATACAATTGACTACCTGATCCTGGTTGCTCAGGTGAACAAGAATGGATCAGGATTAAAAAACACACAATAACTGATGCGTGTGCAATTTTCACTAATTTTTTTACTTTCATGGGTTTCATCTATTGATAGCACTAAAGTAAACAAAATAATTTTTGGCAGGTGATGATACTTCGGGATGATTTCAGCATTGAAGATTTATTCTTAAGTGTACGTCAAACCGGTTCACTTCAGGGACCGGTATACAAACAATTGAAGAAAATATTGCAAGTTTCAAGAAGGTTTACACTTTTCTATTTGAAATTATTTAAAATCCTGGACCGATCTTCATTCTCCTTTTCATTCTTGTGAAAAAGTTCAATAAATACTATTCGCTGTTTAATTTCAAAGTGAGCATAAATGATCCTTAATCCTGAATTAATACCCCGCCCTTTCAAACTCTTGCATGCTATTTTTTTCATCTTTATCACACAAGTTTCTATACCCAATCCGTCAATCCTAAAACTGAATGGTGGTCTTTCATTTGGCTCTACTTTCAGAACTTTTTTCACTACATCAAGGTCCTCGTTCAAACTTCGATACTTTTTTAGCAGTTTCTTCAGATCTTTTTTAAATTCATCCAGTGCGTCAAAGGTCATGGCTGCTCAGGTTCAGTGTTATATGTTCTTACCGTGTGAGTAAATTCCCGGTAAAAAGCCAGTTCGTAATCAATAACTTCACCTTCTTCAGTTGCTTTCCATGGAATATCTTCATGTGAATATTCACTCAGTGCTGCGGCGGACCAGTCAGAAAACCGGTCAATTACCTGATCAATCATTTCTTTTTCAGCTGCACTTAACCTGGTAAGATCAGATTTATCCATTGGGATATATCTTATTTGTGGATAGCCATGATATTCTGTTTTGATTCGTCGCAACAGACCATTTTCTATCATCTGGCTAATAATGATATTTAATTGTTGTGGAACAGGGCCATAAGGCAATTTACGGTATTGAGATCCTGTTAGATGTTCTTCATACTTTTCATAAAAATTAAAATCGGAAAAATAAAGTAATTTATATAAGACCGTTTCCCCTACATTGGGTTTCCCGGCACATCGTTCAAGTATGTATAATAAGACATTCTTAAATTTATCTAAATTAAACTTTGGAACCGAGATCCTTATGTACTGCCTGGCAGGGGTAGCTTCTGACACTGTTTCTAATTCTTCCAGAATTTTATATTCTTTTGCCAGAAATTTATCCGTTGAAAAACCAAGAACTTCTGATAGTTTAATTAACTCAATGACAGTCATATTCCGATTTCCTAACTCAATCTGAGCAACCGAAGATCTGGGAATTTTCAGGAACTTAGCCAAATCTTCTTGAGACAGGCTTTTCAGCTTTCGAAGTTCCATTATCCTTTTTCCAATTTGCTTAAGTGACAACCTTGTATTCATAGTTCCAATAAGTTTATGGCAAATATAATGAATGTTATATAATCGAACAAGCACATGTTCACAAATACAACAAAGATTTCACTGTATTACTTTAAAACATTACATAGCCTTTAATATTCTGCCGAATAGGCGAATAATTCAATGAAATAGGCAAACTTTGATAATATCAAGAGGTACCCCGACGCAAGATGCTGTAAAATGGTGATAATGATCTTGACCCTGTGGAACTTATTAAGACATTAATGACGTAAAGATCTGTGATTAAGTTTAAAGTTGAAATTGAGAAGCTGAAAGATATTCCACAGAATATTTGTAATATGGAATGAATTTCAGGCTGGAAAACACCGGATCCTCAATGTGTAAAGCCATTGATAGAGAGATTGCATTAAAGGATTAATATGAAAAACAAAGAATGGATAAAGAAAGTATTAGCACATGAAACTGCACAGGCAGTACCCTTCAATTTCTCTTTTTCTCCGCCTGCACAGGATAAGGTGGAAAAACATTACGGCGGTTCTCCCATTGAAGAAGTGCTTGACTTTCCCATCCGCATGAAAGGCATGAAAACCATAAAACCATTATATGCATCTCCTGCGGAATTCGGCCCTTATGCGAAAGATGAATTCGAAGTAAGGTGGACTACCAATGATCTTGACCGCGGTTCACCTATCGGGCCCTGCATCAATGATCCTGATCTTTCCGGATATATTTTTCCTGATCCTTCTGCTGAATATCGTTTTGAGGATCTCGCGCAATGGTGCAGCGAGAATCAGGATAATTTTACAATTATCTGGATCGGTGACCTGTGGGAACGTGCCACCTTCATGCGCGGCATGGAACATATCCTACTAGATATTGCTATGCATCCTCAATTCGTAAAAGACCTGCTGCGGGGAATTGCAGATTATATTCTTGCCTCATTGGATATTCTTGTCAGCAGGTTTGAATTCGATGGGATCGCGCTAAGTGATGACTATGGCTCGCAGCACGGGCTCATGATGTCGCCTGAAATGTGGCGGGAATTTATACAACCATATCTCTCAGAGATATATACCAAAGCAAAAACAAATGGACGCACAATATTCCATCACACCTGCGGTGATGTTTCTCTGATTATCCCGGATATGATAGAGTTGGGCATTGATATTCTGCATCCTGTCCAGCCGGAAGCAATGGATCCGTTCGCTTTAAAAAAGGAATTTGGAAAAGACCTTACCCTGTGCGGGGGAGTACCCACTCAGACACTCCTGCCATATGGCACACCGGATGAAGTAAGGGCTGAAGTAAAGAAACTTAAAACCCATATGGGGGCAAACGGCGGCTATATACTTGAACCGGGCATTACGCTGCAGGCGGATATACCAATTGAGAATATGGCCGCGATGATCGATGAGGCCAGAAGCCTGTAAGGCCAGGTTAACCGGCCTCTGGTTAATTATTTTCCTTCAGTTTCGGCGACTGCAAAAAACTCACCGCGTTTTAACAGCTTGTAGATCCTCTCGCCGGGATGATCAAACAGCAGGACCTGAAGGGAAGCTTCCCTGTAGGACTTGATGTACCAGCTACCCATCATATAAACCCGGCCCTTGTCATCGGCAGCCAATGAGTTAATCATCCGGGCAGCCCTTCCGTCCTGGTCGACGATCTTTCCATGGTCGGTAATGGTACGGTCATCTCCTGGTTTGAGGGAAATGCTCCTCAGGTGCAGGCTTGTGTTATAACCCACCACATCCGGGTCATCCTCCCTGTTCACTTCAGGGCTCTGGGTCCGCTGAACCTCCAGGTCCTCAAACTGCACAAAATAGAGCCTGTCACCTCCCATGGCAGTCTCATGGAAAGTGGAACCGATGTAGGCAATAGGCTCGAATGCCTCGCCGCTGTTTATGTACTTTGAAGGATCAAAGAGCCACAATCTATCGTCACCGCCCCCCCAGTGTCCCAGGGCAAACAG
>JAZGGT010000416.1:0-3011 GCA_036480555.1 Bacteroidales bacterium
CTGAGCCTGGATGTAACGGTAAATGAACCGACCGTTGATCTGGGTGAGGACCGCAGTTTCTGTGATGGCGAGTCGGTAACCATTACCCCAACAGGGAACTACAGTTACCAGCAATGGCATGATCTGAGTACCGGGCAAAGCTACACAGCTTCTACAACAGAAATGGTGAGTATCACGGTATATGATGCCGTCGGATGTATGGCTGAAGACAGCGTCCAGGTAACCTCTTATCCAACACCTGTGGTTGAACTCGGAAACGATACAACTCTCTGCGGGTCGATGTCAGTGATCCTTGATGCAGGGAACAGCGGATCTACCTACATGTGGTCCACCGGAGAAACGACCCAGCAAATTGAAGTATTTAGCAGTGAGCAGTTCTTTTCAGTAGAGGTAACCAATCTTACAGGCTGTTCAGGAAGCGGGGAAATTCATATCCAGCCTTGTTCACCCAAGGAATTCTTTGCCAGTATTGCCAACACCATTACTCCGAACAATGACAATGTGAATGATACCTGGCAGATTGATGAAGCAATGGCCTATCCGGAAATTGAAATTGAAATATTTGACCGCTGGGGCAGGCTGGTATGGAGATCATCCCGTGGATACACAGAAAATTGGGATGGACGCAATATGAATGGCAAAGATTTACCAATGGATTCTTATTTCTGGGTGATCAATCTGAATGACGGTTCAGAACTTATAAATGGTACAATTACTATAATCAGATAATGAAAATGATTTTAAAAACCCAATGCTGAACCTAATACGAGATATTAAAGGATTTGTCTTATTGGCAGGATTGATTATCCTGATGACACAGCAGGTCGAGGCCCAGCAACTTCCTTTGTACAGCCAGTATATGTTGAACAGGTTCCTGATCAATCCTGCCGTTGCGGGTAGTGAAGGATATACGGCATTCAATCTCACGGCAAGGGAACAATGGATAGGATTGCAGCATTCACCGAAGACACATGCTTTCAGTGCCCAGACAAGAGTATTAAGAAAAAGCTTCATTTCCAGGGGAGCTTCCGTCAAAAGAAAAAGTACAAGTTCATCAAGGAGTGGTAAAGTGGGACTCGGAGGGTATATTTTTAATGATCAGTCGGGACTGGTAAACCGGACCGGTTTGCAGCTTACCTATGCATATCATATTTCATTCAGGAGGGGCCAGTTATCCTTTGGATTATCAGGGTCGTTTTACCAGTTCAGGGTGGATAAGGAAAAGATGATCCTCTATGATCCGGATGATGATCTCATTAACAATTTCAACAACCGATTGTGGGTTCCGGATGCCAATATAGGGATCTATTATTCTGATCCCAGGATGTATGCTGGACTATCAGTATCGGATCTTTTCCAGGCTTCCTTTAAGTTTGGCCAGGAGGGGTATGATAATTTCAGGCTGCTCAGGCATTATTATGCCATTGGCGGCTATAATTTCGATCTGAATGATTACCTGATATTTGAACCATCAGTCCTCATAAAGGCCTCTGAGGTCTGGAGTTTCCAGGCTGATATTACCGCCAAGATGTATATCTACCAGGATTACTGGGCTGGAGTGAGCTACCGTACCGGTGGGGCGTTGATTATTATGGGTGGACTGAAGGTCGATAAGTTCTTCTTCGGTTACGCTTTTGATTATACGCTAAGCAGTATCCAGCGGCACAGTTTTGGCTCCCATGAGTTTATACTTGCCATAAAACTGGGTGATACTGCCAGGCGGTATAAATGGCTTATCCGTTACTAATTCATCCCGGCATCAGAACCAGACCGTGAATAAGGGATTGACAGACTCACGGATAAACTCTCCCGTATAATTATCATGCAGCCTCTTATGCCTGTTTATGGTAAGCCTCTTCACATCCTTGTAAATCTGCAGGTTATCCTGATTTACATACCAATCTTCATGAAATACCAGGCTGTTTAATTCATCCAGGGGATATTGTTCAGGTGTAATGGATTTGGGCGGAGCATAATCAGCCTCTTCCGGTATATTGTGCAGCAGGCTGATTAATTCAGCCCTGTCCATCACATTCCTGTCTGTACCTGGATGGCATACGGTCAATTTTCCTTCCAGTATCCCCTTAATGATTTGTACAAGGAAGTTCTCCCGGTCAAAGTATTTATAAAAATCAAAATGATGGTATTGCCATTCTTCAAATTCCTGCTTTTGTACCCCGGTCTGCAACTCCTCCCTGAATATATACTGGTCATAAGGCCTGTTATACAATTTAATTTCATAAGTGTGATTTAATCGCAGCCTCTTAAAATTCTTCAATCGGTATTTTTTCTTCCGGGCTGTCTCCATCGGCAGTTCTGGAACCACCATGAACACCAGCCGTTTCATCCTCTCTGTTGATTCAGGGTTATCCGGGGAAAGAGCCTGGTATTCCCTGATTGGTTGATATGCGATCACATCCTTGTAAAAGCTGAAATCTTTTGCATCTAGCCACCATGATTCAAAGATGAACAAACCACTGATCTCCCCGAAATTGACCTGCCGGTAAACGGGCAAGGCTTGCATGCTGCCATCCGTTTCAATAATATAACTGGTATCCCACCCGGCATGAAACTGGTAAAGAATTTGTGCCGTATCCATAAGGTCAAAGCTGGATTTTTCCAGGAACTGGGGTATTCCCCCCCAGTAATTGGCCTTGAATACGCTTACCTTACCTTCCAGAACCGGTTGTACAATTCCCTGAACGATATCTTCATTCTTATATACTGGTACCAGGTCCGGTTCCATGCCTTCTTGTGGGACCGTATCAAATCTGTCTGTCTCGAAAGTAAACATGGTTTTAAGATAGGTACCTTCCTGTGTAAGTTGGTTATGGGTCTTTTTGCCAGGTTTTCGCAATGGTTGTTGTGCACTGACACTGTTTAACAGGAACATGCAGATCAGGCTGAAGAATAAGAGATTCTTTGTCATAAACATCCATTTATTCACGCATGGTGAAGTTAGTTATTTTAATTAATTCGTAAATTTTACGACATTTGTATCTGTTTTTCTG
>JAZGGT010000417.1:0-2934 GCA_036480555.1 Bacteroidales bacterium
GATGCATACAGCACCCGGGGGATCCGGCCGGGCAGGCTGATCATAGACTCATTCAATTTCCCCATCAATTGTGGAGGTGTCCTGGTCTACCCGGGAGACCTGGTCGTTGCCGATGGTGACGGGGTCATCGTGGTACCCCTTGAACATGCACTGCAGGTTGGGGAACTGGCCACGGAGATTATGGAGGGTGACCAGAAAGGACGCGCGAAGCGTTACGAGAATCTTGGCATACCCCTGGATGAGACCGTAAAACCGTATCAGGAGGAGAAATAAAATCGATACAATCTGTTTGATCATATTATGAGATTCCTGCTTTTTCTCCTGCTTGTTTGTTCCTGGCTGTTCATGCCGTTAATGGCCCTGTCGCAGCAGGAAAATGAGGGGACTGCCATACGTTTGCCTGATCATGTGATGCCTGTCCTGGGCTGCTGGTTCTGGCGGGGAGATGAGTTTATTGCCGATGGATTCAAGGAATTTATCGATAAAACAACCAGACATTCTTCTTACGATGTACTGGTTCAGTCCACCAGGGCATTTGAAAAAGAAGTAACAGATGATGAAGTCTACCAGCAGTTAAAAAGGGCCGCAGAATACGCCAGGGAAAAAGGCATCAGAATGACAGTGGACCTTGACATTCGGCTTGCACGCAGGGCCTTTGAGGCAAAATACCCCGATCAGCTCCAGGAAATGCTCATCCTGCACGAGGTGCCATTCTCTGTAAATGATCATGTGGAGACCGTTGTCTACAGCCAGGACCTGGTCGATCATTATACCGGGAATACCACCAATTATATTCCCCTTTCAGGATCATTGCTCCGTGTGTACGCCTATTATCGTACAGATGAAGGGATTGACCCGAATTCACTATCGGAGATTACACGGCATTGTACCGTACTTTCTGCATCCAGGGATTCAGTCCGTGTAAGTATACCCGCCAATCATGTAAGCAATCAAACATACGCCTGTGCCATGGTTTCTTTCAGGCATCTCGCGGCCGATGTATTTGCCCCTAGTTTCATCAGTTTTCAGCGTGAGATCATTGTGCGCTACGCAGATCTCCCCCTGGCCGGGATCAGCAAGGATGAATGGGGCTTCCCGCCCTGTTTTAAGTCCACCATCAATGAGTTCTGGTATTCAAAACACCGTGCCAATGCATATGCAAAACGGACGGGTGGGCGTGACCTGCTGGAAGACTGCCTTCTGATGTACCTGGGTGTAGAGGGACGGGAGAGGGAACGCCGGATGGCGATCAATCATTTCAGGCATATGTCCCTGATGCGGAACGGGGCCATTGAAAATGATTTCTACCTTACCGCAAAGAAGGTTTTTGGTCCGGATGCCCTGGTCCTGGTGCATCCCACCTGGTATCCATACCCCGATTTCCGGGAATATAAAAAAAATGGCCTGGACTGGTGGATTGCAACGCGGGACTGGGCACAGACAGATGAGCTGACCCCTTTTGCTGTCCGTACTTCACTGGCCAAGAAATGGGGGAGCCCGGTCTGGTATAATATGTATTATGCTGATAACCTGGCGGATTATGAAAGGTCGGTATGGACCCATGCCCTTGCCGGCGGCCGGA
The DNA here is from genome assembly GCA_036480555.1 of Bacteroidales bacterium. Lineage (GTDB taxonomy): Bacteria > Bacteroidota > Bacteroidia > Bacteroidales > SM23-62 > SM23-62. The sequence goes on from JAZGGT010000417.1 coordinate 1,583, forward strand.
TCAATTATCATTCCCTCTATCCTGACAGGGGGAAGTATGCAGATCGTGACCTTGAGCTGCTAAAGGGTGATCTGATGCGGGCAGAAAGCCGGGTCAGGCTCCTGAACTATATCAGCAAGACTCCCCTGGATTGTCCCGTTGCTGTTATTTTCGGGCATGCATGTACCATGAACTGGGCCGGACCTGCCTATGATGATGTCGGAATGGAACTGGTGGATAGTCTCTGGCGCTTGGGCTTTCCTGCTGATCTGATACCAAGCTCTGAAATCCGCAGTAAGCAGTTGCATATCGATGAGAATGGCGGGATCTCTTATGGCCAACAGAAGTATGCGGCCGTCGTTTTGTACCATCCTGAATTTGAAGAACCGCCGACGGCCGAATTTTTCACCAGGGCTGCTGATGGGCCAACCCGCTTGTTCCGAATCGGGAACTGGACACAGGATTTTAACGCGCAGGATTTCGATGGGAACGCATCCCTCCCCGGATCCATGATGGTCCTGGATGATATCCATCCATTGATTCCGGAGCTGATCAAGACCCTGGAAAATCAAGGGATAGCCAGGCAAACACCATCCACTGTCTTTCCCGAATCACATTTTCCCTCCTCCAGTTCCCCGCCACCAAGCGGTTTCTGCCGCCTGATCGATGGTACGGTGATCCAGGTTGCCGGAAAGGAGAATGTAAGTGGCGATGCTATCCTGTCCACCCGTGAAATCAACGGGCATCAGATAACATTCGATGCCATCGGCGTAGCTGCGGTACGGCTCAGCAAGGAAGGCGCAGTAGAGGCCATGGCCGCTGGTGGATTAAAATCCTTCAAGGGCCCCGGTCTGGAAATCACCCTGGATGAACGCATAGACCTTGCCTTATGGCTCAATGAGAATGGAAAATTGGAGGGAGTTGTCCAGGGATGGGAAGATGATTTGCCACTGCAGTTGCTGGAACTGACTGGGGACTGGTCCCGGCTGGCTGTTCCTGTCCCCTATGCTGACTAAAGATATCCGGTATTTTTCTGATATTTACATTATATACGAAACGATATTCTAAACAGACTGCCTATGCCTGAATGGAAAAACGATGATGAACTGTTCCGCATAATCAAGCGGGAACTCTTCTCAGCCGTGGTCGGAGATGTAATGGATAAGCAGGGATACCTGCACCAGTTTCTCCCGCCACAGATCCAGCCCATGGATGATGACATGTTTGTTGTCGGCAGGGCTATGCCGGTCCTGGAGGCAGATACCTTCGGGGAACAGGTGCCCGGTACGGCTAATGAATTGATGAACCAGCCCTTTGGCATGATGCTGGAGGCATTGGATGACCTGAAAAAGAACGAAGTTTATATTTGCACA
>JAZGGT010000418.1:0-2323 GCA_036480555.1 Bacteroidales bacterium
ATAAATGCCAGCTCGATACAAAGGCAAAAGACCATGTATCCAGTCTTCAGAATCAGTATCCTGATGTAAGCCTGCGACATTTTGCTACCATGACTTCCGGGTACGATGCTGTCGGTGGTGCCCAGACCAGTACTCCCTATCAAATAGATTCCCCGCTTTATTCACCTGGGACCATGTATAAATACCACGACTGTGCCATGAACCAATTCTGCAACGTGCTTACACGTATTGCTTCAGAGCCAATCGAGGACCTGTTCAGGCGGAAGATTGCTGATCCTATTGGGATGGACTCATTATACTGGGATTGGCATGATTGGGGGAGTATCGATGGACTGGTAGTGAATGGAGGGGCTTGCAATAAGGGCAGGGGAGTGCATATCTCTGCCAGGGAGCTGGCGCGTTTCGGGCACCTTTTCCTTAACCAGGGTAATTGGGACGGCAAGCAATTGATAAGTTCCGACTGGGTTGATATGGCCACCATGGCTCAGGTGGACAATACCCTGCCTGCTTTTGATTCATCGAATAGCGGGGGACCCGGAGCATATGGGTTCAACTGGTGGGTTAACGGGATCGGTTCAGATGGATTTCGGAAATTGCCCTCTGCGCCTACTGGTACCTATGCAGCGTTGGGACATAATAACAATGTCTGCCTGGTTATCCCTGAATGGAATATGGTAATTGTAAGGTTGGGAGTGGATGGCAATATACCGGATGCCAAATGGGACTCATTCCTGAAGATGGTATCTGAAACGTTGGATTAAAAACTAAAGCTATGAAAGACAAAAGAATTCGAAATACAGATTTATTTCACAAATTGCATGGGATTACGTTGGCCATCATAACTTTTCTCATGCTGGCTCAATTATCATGTATTAATAAAGGTTCTATGGATAAGGTCGATGTAAGCCAGGTTTTCCAGCGGGTAGCTGCACATGAATTCAATCCCCTGAATGAAGATCGTTCACTTACCGTTGACTACGCTGAAAGAAAAGCCGGGATACCTGACCTTGACAATGAGGATTGGCGGATCCGGCTGCTGGGAGTAAGGGACCTGGTTAGGGCAGGGCAAAGTTCTGTGGATGAGATTATTGAGGGACTGAAACACAAAGATGAGCATGTGCGGCAGGTATGTGCCATGGCATTAGGAATATTAAGCGCTGAGGAAGGCATTGAGGGTCTTGAACAGCTGGCTCTTGAAGATAGTATCACCGTTGTGCGTTCGCAGGCAATCATTTCACTGGGACAAATAGAGTCGATCGGGTCACTGGATTTGCTGAATAAAATTCTGGTGGAGGATCCTTCAAGGGATGTGATGCACCAGTGTGAATTGGCCATAGACCAGATAGAAAAGCAAATGGGGACCAGCCCAGAACAGCTTGATGCATTTTTATCTCTCGACGAGGCTACATTTGAGTCAGTTGGTTTGGGTGATAAAGCAAGCGATTTTGAGCTGGAGGATACACAGGGGGAAATTTGGAAGCTCAGTGATTTCGAAGAGGAAAACTGGGTTGTGCTGATCTGGGTGTTTGCCGATTGGTGCCCTGTCTGTCATGGTGAGTTTCACGATCTGATGGATATGCACGAAACCTTTGAAAAGGAAGGGATCAAGGTTTTTACCCTGGAGATCCATGATAAGTACAGGGGACGGGTAATGGTAGGAAAGGAACTTGAACCAAGCTACTGGTTTGCCAAAGAATCTTTTAAAGAGGCCTATACAAACAGGATTAAGTGGCCCCACCTGCTTGACCGTGCCGGTGCTGTAGGAGCCAGGTATGGAATTGACCCCCTGGCCTTTGCCGTCCATGCAGAGTATATCAACAGGCCCAGTACCGTCATTGTGGATAAGGAAGGTATTGTACGCTTTTTATATCTGGGGACCTATTGGGGTGACAGGCCTACCATTGAAGAGACACTGGAAATGATCCGGAATGAGGACTTCGAATTCGAACATCCCAACCGGCGGAAATGAAAACTCTTGTGGTTTCTAATTTCTATTTTTAGTTGAGGAATAATTACCTATTAAAATAATATTTTGTGTCATGAAAAGGAGCCTGATTGCCCTGTTTCTTATACCTCTATTTTCATTTGTTCTTTCAGGACAATATGTCCCGGTGGAACATGTGGATCTTCCTGATGGAGTAATACCTATTGAGGCACCGGGCAACTATGACCAGTCCGGTGCGACATACATGCTTACCCGGGATATTTCCAGCGAGCGCAGCGCGATTTTTTTGGGTAAGGATGTTACCCTTGACCTTAATGGTTACACCCTTACTTATGCAGGCGGAGATTATGAGCATGTTCCCAATTTTGGCTTTGAAGA
>JAZGGT010000419.1:0-2213 GCA_036480555.1 Bacteroidales bacterium
AACCCCCCATTTGCCTATTGCGCCGGTGATATAGCCTGCTTCCTTCAATTTTTCAGCGAGGGTGTTTTCCTCATCGTAGAGGATCATATCCGGACTATTTCCCCTGACAGAGACATGCCCTGTATGGAGTCCGGTCAGGAGTGATGCCCTTGAAGGAGCACATACAGTACATCCTGTATAATGGTTTGTGAACATTACCCCTTCCCTTGCCATCAGATCTAGGTTCGGCGTACTCAGTATTTTCTGACCGTAACAGGACAGGTCTCCATATCCCAGGTCATCTGCCAGGATCAGCACGATGTTGGGTTTGCCAGTCTCTGCCTGTTCCGTTGATAATGAGCAGCAAAACAATGTAAAGGCCATAAAACACAAGACAAGTGGAACCAGGAAGGCCGGGTATGAATTTCTTGTTTTCATATGGTAAAGTTATGAACTAATCTATTTATTTCTTAATTTTCAATTATATCCAATCTGCAAGTCCATCAATATCAGATAATGAAATCCCTAATTCCAATTACTTTATTATTAATGAGCCTCTTAGCGGTCCTGCCATCCTGCCGGCCTGCGACAGAACCAGGTATATTTTACGGAGGTGCTGTTATCAGTGCATCAGAAGATCCCGTCAAAATACTTTTTCCGGGGAACTGGGCGGATCCTGCCCTGGTGAAGCTGGGAGATATTTATTACCTGACTGCAAACAACGGTCGTTACGTTCCCTCTGTCCTGGTCTTTCAAAGCACGGACCTGAAACACTGGGAACCCATTTCCTATGCGAGTCCCCTTGAGAGACAGTCACCTGCCACAGACATTACAGCTGTGGGAGAGCGCCTTTATATTTACGGAGGGGGTGGCATGGATCCCTGGGTCATGTATGCAGATCCGCCCTACGAAGTATGGTCTGAAAGGCTCAATATGGAACCCCTGGAACACCATCCCATTGATGCGGGCCATATCATGGATGAAGAAGGGAACCGCTACCTGTACATGTCAGATGGCAAGATGGTGAGCCTTAGCGAGGATGGACTCAGAGCCACCAGCGCCCCTGAAAGAACATATGAAGGATGGGAGATACCGGAAGAAATTGCCGTTGAATGTATCTGCCTGGAAAGTCCCAAATTATTCCGGAAAGACGGCTGGTATTACATGGTCAGCGCAACCGGAGGAACAGCTGGTCCATCTACCAGCCATATGGCCATCGTAGCCAGGGCGCAGAATCCCATTGGTACCTGGGAAAATTCCCCCTATAATCCTTTGATCTGGACCCGTGACGAATCCGAGCTCTGGTGGTCGAAAGGCCATGCCACCCTGATTGAAGGGCCCGAACAGCACTGGTATGCAATATACCATGGTTACCGGCACGGCCACCGCTCCTGGGGCAGGGTAACCCTGATCTCCCCGGTGGAATGGAACGATGAAGGATGGCCCATCCTAACCACGGATTGGCCCGGTGGATGGAATGATCCGCCGACAGTAAATCTTCCAATCAGCGATGAATTCGACGGTGAAGAGATCGGGATGCAATGGCAGGCCTTTGAAAAAATCGACACCCAGCGTTACCAGCTCGTTGAAGAAGGACTTGAAATCACGGCTGTTGAAGGGGATCCGGGCATGTCCAATCCCTATACTGTCAATCCCAGGGACCTGGCCTATGAAGTGGAAACGGAAATGGTGGTGGAAGGAGATGTTCATGCTGGACTCATCCTGTTTTACGGTCCCAATGCTTACGTTAGACTTGGCCTTACTCCTGATGGCATGCTCCTGAAACATAAACGCAGGTTCCGGGCAGAGAGCGACGGGAAACGGTCCGGTGATGAAAGTCCATATTCAGAAAAACGCATCCGGTTGAAAATAAAAAATGACCGGCAGGATGCTTCCTATTATTATGCAAGTCCGGATGGTGAATGGATCAAACTGGAACGGTCCGACGACATTTCCGGATTCCAGCACAATATTTTCGGCAGTTTCAGCTCCATCCGCCCAGGTTTTTATGTAACCGGGATCGGAAAGGCCCGCTTCGAATATTTCAGGTACACAGCACTGTCCCGTCAGAAATAACCTTTCAAGCCTGAATCAAACATTAAGCGGGAGATCGACCGGTCGGCCATTCTCTGCCGAAGATTTTTGCAGGGCAAGGTAAATTTCCTGGTCTATACGTGCCTGCATGGCCCCATATGTGGGTTCTCTTCCTGTTCTGACAGCATTCACCAGGCTGA
>JAZGGT010000420.1:0-4428 GCA_036480555.1 Bacteroidales bacterium
AATGGGCTGGTACAATCGATTGATCCGGGTTCGCTCCAGGTACTTGCCCGCTTTGATGATGCTAAACCAGCCATCGTACTTGCGGAAACCGGAAATGGCGCCATTTATTACCTTACGGCACCATTAATGACAGAAGATTACCATAAATTGTTTTCACCGTTGGCCCAAAAACTCGGATTAAAACGCCCTGTTAAAGGAATAGATAAGAACGGTGAGCTGGTTACCGGTGTTGAGGTTCGCGCTGTTGAATGCGAAGAATATTACCTGGTTTATGCATGCAACCTGACATCGAAATCTGTAGAGTTTGACCTGAAAGGATCCGAAAAACCTGGGGTGATTATGGACTTGCGAAGTCTACACGAAGTTCCGGAAGGACATGTCATGCTCGAACCTTTCCAGGAAACAATTTATAGAATTGAAAAAATGAATTATTAAAACATAATGAAATGAAAATGAAAGAAATCAAAATTTGCTTGGCCATTCTGGTGATTTTCTCAGGATTGGCAATTGAGCTATCAGCGCAGAAAACAGTCTATGTGAGACCGGTTGAAACTGACGAGGTGCTGGTCAATCCCGGGATTGGCTTCATGACTTTCCAACGTTTCAATGGTGATGAACTGAATGAAGGAAGTGGCTGGACCGAAGGATTCCCGATTGAGTACCAGGAATTTGATGGAAACCTGGAAAACAAGGATCATCCACAAACATCCATAGCTTACCACAGGGTTTACTGGAAGTTTGTGGAACCGGAAAAGGACAAATATAACTGGGCAATGATAGATAAAGTATTAAAAACAGCTCATGACCGGGGACAGACCCTTATTCTTCGCATAGCACCTTATGGAACCGGACCAGAGAGGGATGTCCCCTCATGGTATCGTGCCATGGTAGGTGAAGGGGACGAATGGCTACCGAATGGGGAGAAAGGCTGGCGGGTAGATGCAGAAGATCCCAAGTACGCACAATACTTTGGGAAAATGATAAAAGATCTTGGTCAGCGGTATGATGGACACCCGGACCTTGAAGCCGTTGATCTTTCCATTGTCGGATTCTGGGGAGAAGGCAGGGGTTCAGCCATACTCACACAGAAAACAAGGGCAGCCCTGGTAAACGCTTATACCGATAATTTCAAAGAAGCACCTTTGATAATGCTGCTCACAGATGAGGTAACGAATAAATATGGCCTCACACAGGCAAATGTAGGCTGGAGAGTGGATTGCATAGGTGATCTTGGATTCTGGGCTGAAGAGCAGGATGGCTGGACACATATGTACCGCTATTATCCCCAGGGTATCATCAATTTTGGCATGAAGGATGCATGGAAAACAGCACCTGTCAGCCTGGAAATTTGCGGTACATTTAAAAGCTGGAAAGAAAGACAAGGCTATGATGCCGATGATGTGGAGTACATCATTAATGAAACATTAAAATGGCATATTTCTTCTTTTAATGCCAAATCCTCAGGTGTCCCTGAAGAATGGGAACCCCTGATCAACGAGTGGCTGAAAAAAATGGGTTACAGGTTTTCGCTACGTAGTTTTGCCTATCCTGAATTCGCAGCACCTAATGACAAATTATCATTTTCTTCCTGGTGGGAGAACAATGGTGTGGCCCCCTGTTACAAAAAGTTCCTTCTGGCTATCAGGCTAACGAATGGAAAAAGATCTGATGTAATGCTCACTGATGCAGATATTACCACCTGGCTTCCCGGGGACAATGTTTTTGATGATGCGGTATTTGTTCCCTCGGACATGCCTGCCGGGGAATATGATTTACAAATTGGCATAATTGACCGTCAATCACATGAACCCAGGGTAAAGCTGGCCATTGAGGGAATTGACCAGGAGGGATGGTATACGATTGGAAAAATGAATATCGTTGAAGCAGCATATTAAGCCAGGAGTTCTACGTATGTAAACCATTACCAATCATTGCGTATCTCTCCCTGGAGGATAAACTCTCGAATGCGGTAGCTGCTTATATATTGAGTGGCCCCGGTCATTATATTACCAGCGATTCAGATCATCAAATCTTGGATTCACTACATTATTATATTTGGATGGCAATGGATAATCAGACCAGGTTATTTTGGATCAAACTAAATCATCCAGATTCCATGGTCCAAATATTCGTTTAAACTCTGTCACTTGCCTGTAAAACAAGACAGGCCCCTCCTATCAGTCCCGCATAATCTCCCAGGCTTGCCTTCACTACTTTTGTTTTTTCGGCAGGAAGGGGGCAAATATTCTTGCGAAGGGATTTTTCCATGGCAGGTGCGAACAGATCTATCGCATTGGCAATTGATCCGCCAAGAATTACGACATCAGGATCAATGATATTGATCCCCCACGAAATGGCAAATGCCAGGTGTTCTCCGAACTGTTCCCAGGTCTGAACGGCATCTAAATCACCTTTAGAAGCAAGATCTGCAATCTCCGGGCCTGACCTTTCCTGTCCACAGATGGTTTTATAAATTCGACTGATACCACTGCCTGAGACAATATCCTCGATGGTCTCATCCTGGTAGGGTGAAGTCCCCACCTCGCCCGCATGCTGGGTTGCCCCGGTAAATACCTTACCATTGATGACGATACCGCAACCAAGACCCGTTCCCAGTGTGTATCCCAGCACCGTTTCATATTCCGTGCCTGCCCCGAAGAAATATTCACCCAGGGCGAAACAATTAGCATCATTGTCCAGAAACACCGGGATACCATATCTATCATGGATAGTCTTACTTAGTGGGAAATATTTTAAGGTGGGAAGAAAGGGACAGTCCAGGATGAGTCCCTTTTTCATATCCAGCGGACCGGTAGCACCTATTCCGATTCCTGAAATATCTGATATCTTTAAGTTGGCATCATCCAGTGATTTTTCTATAGCCATAAATATCCGGTTGACTATGGCTTCTTCCGAATCCTTCCCTCCGGTAGGAATGGTAAATGAATTCCCAAGTACTTCACCCCTGACAGAGATCAGGCCACTTAAAATTTTAGTTCCTCCAAGATCAAGGCCAAGAATTGCTTTTTCCTCCATACTTGTATCCGTATTATCTATTCTGATTTTGTGATTTTCGCACCCCTGGTAAAATATCCAGGTTCACGGCCAAGTTCAATCGCACGTGAATTAACCATAAACTGTAAGGGCAGAATACTGCCAATGGCAAACAAATATTCATCTTTAACATCCAACGTGAATACATGAATATTTGGGTCGGCCAGTTGTAGATCTTTATTGGATAAGATCATTACCTTTCCATCAAATTTGGCAATATCCTTAGCCATTTTCAGGCTCTGATTAAAAGTTCTGCCTTCCGGGGCGAAAACAACCGCACTGAATCCTTCTCTTACCATTTCCATGGGACCGTGTCTGAATTCACCTCCCAGAGCACCTCCGGCCGGGTTACGGACCGCCTCTTTAAACATCAAGGATCCCTGAAGAACTGATGAATAGGAAGGACCGCGCCCGATCAATTCTATATAATCATAAGGACCTAAAAATTGGCTGATCCGTGGCATCCAATCCTGATGGCTTCCCAAAAGCTTATCAAAGTTATCGATCAATTGCAATATCTCACCTTTTTTTGCATCCGTCCATTTCCCTGCCAAAGCCCAGCTGAAAATTAACTTGACAAGGGCAATAGATATGTAGGATTTTGTAGAGGTCATTTCCTCATGGCCGGCTTTTGAGAGGAGTACTTCCGTACCCATCTTTGCCAGCCGGCTTGATGTTTCATTGGTAACAGACAGGCAGGGTACCCCTCGCGGAAGCCTTTTTAATATTTCTATGATTTCGAAACTCTCTCCCGATTGTGATACCCCAACCAGCACAGTATCTTTCCGTAAAAGGGAAAAATGATAATGTAATAATTCACTGGCGTTAATGGCAAAAGCAGTAATCCCATTAGTACTTAATAAACAGGAAGCCAGATAAGAAGTGAAGAAAGAACTTCCCATACCCGTGAGTAGAATACCGGCGATTTCAATACCCTGACAGAGGTTGATGGCTCTTTGCAATCGATCTTTTCCTTCTCCGCTTTCATAAAATTCCAGTGTGTCTTTTAAGGCAGTGGGCTGTTCCAGGATCTCATCAAGGAATTTATTCATCTGTATTAGTTTTGAGCATGCCTGACAACCATTTAAGATAATTTTTGACAATCTCTGATGAGGCGCCGTTGGTGCTATTATCCAAGGCAGCAGCAACATCATTTTTGTATTTCTCATCACCTTGGGGGGCTGTTGCCCTGGCTATGATATCAAAAAGGATCTGCTTCGAACCGCTTATTGCCAGAGGGTTTTCACCCGACATCATTAGGGCTAATGGTTCTACAATTTCAGCTCCCAGATTTAGCGCAGTGGTATAAGCCTGGGCTCTGAACACACTGTCCGCTTTATAAAACCCCTCGCATACATATTCAGGCACAACATC
>JAZGGT010000421.1:0-2010 GCA_036480555.1 Bacteroidales bacterium
CCTGGATTTCCCTTTTCGATGGCAGTTTCGGGCTACAGCGATCGGTAAAGCTGAATGTAAATGAAGACCTGGAAAACCAGGTACAAAAGCACCTGAATAAATCAGGCAGACAATTCCCGTTTTTCATAGGGGAATGGACAGATGGAAGCCAGTCAGGCTATTATGTGAATTGTTTTTATAATTATACCATTCGTACGGTTTACCTGGAATCTGCGGGACTGAACATAATGGGGAACATATATTCGTTCCAGACCGAGGCCGCCGTAAGTTCACTCATCCAACGCAGTAATGATCACTATGCGCTGACACGTTTTTACAGCAATAATAATTACCTGCTGGGGGATGTGGAGGTGGATATCAACACCAGCCAGAATTTTAATGATCTTACCGGGGACATGCTTCATGAACTGGTACATGATGCCAAGGTATTATCAAAGCGGATAAGCGTTGGCACAACATCCTATCTTTTATTCGCCTCGCAGACCAATTCCAATTCAATGGTCACCTACCAGTATGCAGCTGAAGCAGATAGCCTTATTGCCACTCACTATAACCAATTTAACGAGCGGGTAGAAGTTGCCGATATGATCCAGACCAGCGATGAGGGTGTGGCCCTGCTTGGCAAGATATTCATTCTTGGGAAGTACCAGCGCCCTGTCCTGGTAAAAATTCCTGTCAGGACCTTTTCTCCATAAAAAAACCGGCCGATAGATTCTTGATCCACCGGCCGGTACTTTTACAGTTCTCTAAATTACAGGAAACTACCTGATCTTGATAAACTGGCTGCTGGTTTTCTGATTTCCCTGCACAATTCTCAGGTGATATAATCCTTCCGGCAGTTCACTGATATTAATGGACTGCTGGTTGTTACCATAATATCCATGCTGGTTGATGGTTCTGACCACCCTCCCGGAAGTATCGAGGACCGTGAATTTTACGGCTCCCTGCTTTTCCAGCTGGTAAAAGATATTCAACTGATCAGACACAGGATTTGGATAGATCTTGAAAGCAACCTTGCCTGATCCTGAAAGATCATTTATACCCGTTGTACCAACCAGAGGAAGCTTGGTATCCACCCATTCGCTGAATCCAGTCTGGATCAGGGTCTCATTATCGGCACCAAACCAGTCCTGTACGATCGAGGTATAAATATTCCGGTAATCGATATTGTATTTGATGTTACCGTTCGCCAGATCATTCAGGTCCGGATTCGTACCATAAATCCCCGGATTCAGTCCCGGTCCAAATAAAAACACAGGTGTGGATGTCCCATGGTCAGTCCCATAACTGGCATTGGAATAAGCCCGGCGTCCAAATTCGGTAAACGTCATGGCCATTACTTTGTGGTCAATCCCCAGGATCTTCATATCATCAAAAAATGCCTTGATGGCCGACGAGAGATGATACAGCAATGAGGCATGAATACCGAGGGTAGGGTCATATTCTGTAACCTGCTCTCCATGTGTGTCAAAGCCCCCTATCCTGCACAGGAAGATCCTGGTTTTTACACCGCCCTTGATCATCCTTGCAATTAGCTGGAGCTGTGGGGATAGTGGATTCTTGGAATAATTCCCCTGTGTGGCAAAGGGATAATCTTCAGGGTACACTACGGATGAATTACTTCCGGCTGCATAGACATCTTTCAGGCGTTCAGCATATTGGTTTGACTTCTTTTCAAATTCCATAATATACTTCAGTTCATCGCCAGCATGGCTGTCCGGCGTATCAATAGGCGGTTCAATCCCTACGGATGAGATCAGGTCATAAAATTGCTGTGGACTCCCCAGGTTGAGTCCGATGGGTATCCCGTTCTCGCGGTGGTATGCAAGGGAAAGGGTCCCGCTCAATTCCACACCCAATGGATCCGGCATATCCTGGCTTGGATAAGCATCGGGGTACCCGGGATAGACATTGTCCAGGAAACGTCCCATCCATCCCGACTGGTAATCGCTGCTTGCATCTCCCCCCATGAATACAATGTCCCTTCCACGAAAATGGGAGAGGTTCATA
>JAZGGT010000422.1:0-3800 GCA_036480555.1 Bacteroidales bacterium
TCACCAAAGTCCCAGGATGCATTCAAACCAAGGCCTCCCCAAAAGCTCTGACGGTTGACATCGGTAAAAAAGAATCCATCACTATTCATGGCATTACCCCATAGTTGATGGATGCTTGCTCCGGCATAAATATCCGGAAGCCACCATTCTTTTGCTTTGGCATGATTGGCCAGTGCCAACTCTTGCCGCCGTTTGTATTCCAGAATAGTAAGATTATTCGCTCCCCCTATTTGCAGGACTGTTTCAAGGTTGATGGGCTGTATTATATCCTGTGCGTTTACCTGGTTATAAAACCAGCCAGGAACTATAATGAGCAGCCATACGGAACTACTAATAAATCTTCTCATAATTATTCATTTTTAATAACTGGCTTAACTATCTGTCCTGGTTTCACCAAACCCTTTCCCTGAACAATTATGAGAGTATTTTCATTAATTTCAGGGTTCAGCACTTCAAAGTAATCTTTGTTCGAAAGTCCTTTCCTTAATGGGATTCGTTCAACTATATTATCCTCCACAGTCAGAACAAAGGCCTGATTTTGGTACACCCATTGTGCTGTAACAGGTAAAGAAACAACGCTTTCCCGACTGTCTATCTGCATCAAGGCTTTGGCATACATGCCAGGTTTTATAATCCCACTTGGGTTGTTAATATCAATTTCTACCTGCATGGTCTTGGATGCCGGATCCAAAGCTCCAGCCATACGGCTTACTTTGGCTTTAAAAGATTCTCCCGGTAGTTCAGGGAAGCTTACCCTTACTTCCGTTCCCTTGTCAATAGCTAGGATATCCGATTCCGGCAATGGAACAGTTAAGCGAATAGGATTGATTTCCTGTAATTCTACAATTCCCTGCGGATCGTTCTCCGTTAACCCACTCTGAACCAAGGCTCCATGATCGACCATTCTTTTGGTAATCACACCATTAAAAGGTGCTTTGATGTTTAGGAAGCTCAACCTGTCCTTGATGGAATTTAAGGAAGCTTCTGCTGTAAGATAGTCTGCTTCTGCATCCTCCAGCATTTGTAATGGAGTTAGCGCAGGTGTTTTTTCAAAGGTGGACTTTAAGCGCTGATACGTGGATTTTTTAGCATGCAGCCGGGCTTTCTTGTCATCATACTCTCTTGTCAGTATAGGATTAGATAGTTCGGCAATTACTTCTCCTTTACGTACAATATCCCCAATGTCCCGGGAGATCTTTTGAACATAACCACTTTCCATCGCAAACAGTATTACCTTCTTGTTAGCCCGGGCTGTGCCAGTAATTAAAACTTCTGCTGTGAAGGAGCGTTGTTGTGGTTTTTCCACCTCTACAGATTGAGTTTTGCTACTACCCTTTTCCGTTTCTTTTGCCGGATTACCATTTTTTGGTTCTGTTCCACAGGAGCTTGCAAAAAACATTGTGGCAAACAGACTGCCAACTATACATATGTGAATAGTCTTTTTCATCTTATTTATTTTTTTGTTTTTGCGATGAGGAAATACATGATCGGAATAATATAAAGAGTTAGCAGCGTGGCCATGAAAGTTCCACCAATCACTGCAATGGCTAAAGGTACATTTGACTCAGTACCTGCACTGGTGGTTATGGCAGAAGGCAACAAACCGAAAATGGTTGTCCCTGCTGTCATTAAAACAGGTCTAAACCTATCAGTTGCCCCATTTAAGATAGCTTCAGTCTTTGGCTTGCCTTCATTTATCAAAGCGTTAATCCGGTCAATCAGGATGTTTCCATAGGAAACGGCAATTCCAACCATCATTATCATTCCCATTAACGATTGAATATTAAGATTTGTGCCGGTTGCCCACATGAGCATAGCGACTCCAATAATTCCAAGAGGAAAGGCCATAAGGATAATTAATGGCTGCCTGAAGGAACGGAACAGGGGCACGATAATCAGGAAGACCAGTACAACTGCCAGCCCCAATCCAAGACCTAAATCACCAAAGGCAGTTTTCATTGCGGCCACCTCTCCCTGGAAGTTCACTCTGTAGCCTGCCGGAAAGGTCATCTCATTGATACGCTTCTGAATCTCGTCCGAGACTGCGCCAATGTCCTGGCCTTCCACATTGGTATAGACATTGAACTCCCTTTGCAGATTGTAGTGGTTTATTTCAACCGGATTGGTGGATTCACTAATCTTTGAGAAATTCCTGAAAGGTACCGGTTTATCATGGGTTTTGCTGCTGACATTTACGTTCTGCAGCACATGCTCATCGTTGATCAGATATTCAGGATAAGTAACACCTACATAGTAGTGATTCCCGTTTCGTTCATCAATCCAGAATGCTTTATCGAATGTGGCCGACGAATTTAAAGCTGATACAACATTCTTGATGGCGTCTACAGGTATTACACCCAATTCCGCAGCTTTGATCCGGTCAATGTGAATGTCTTTGGTTGGTTGATCAATACGCTGCAAAATACGTACATCCCTTGTTGAAGTTATTTCGGCAATGGTATCTTTTAAACGCTCGGAAATTTGTCGAAGAACTTTCAGGTCATTACCTATAATCTGAACATCAATCGGAGAAGTTTTTCCTTCATTGAGAGCTGCTGTAATCAAACCTCCAGTATTGAAGCTGATTTCAATACCCGGGAAGTCGTTATTTAGTCTTTCCCTTAATCGGGAAGCATAAGCAAAGGTGCTGGTTGCATGACCTTCTTTCAACTGTACACCTATAAAAGCATCTTGTGTACCAGAATTGGGGGTATAGGCTGCCGGCAGGTCATAGAATATACCCAGGTTGGAAATAATATGTTGTAAGTCGCTTCCCAGTTCATCCCGTATTACTTGTTCCATTGCAACTATGGTTTTTTCTGATGTCTTCAGAGGGGTTCCCGATTCCATCCTCACCTGAATTTCCATCTGTCCTACGTCGGATTGTGGGAACAACTCATAGCCCAATTTATCTTTCATTATATATTGGGAAAAGACAAATAATCCGGCTGTCACTGCCAGAATACCCCATTTGTACTTCAAAGCCTTTATCAGGCTTTTTTGGTAGCCAGTGCGTAGATTGTCTATGAATCGCTGGAAAAAACCCAGGACAGATTTTCGTGGGGTTTCACTGGTTGCTGGCAATTTGTCTCTAAACAGGTAAGCTGCTGCAAGCGGAACCAGAGTAAGCGAAAAAATGTATGATCCAATCATCGCTCCGGCTACAGTAATGGCAAGAGGTGAGAAAAGGAATTTTGCCATTCCTGTCATGAAGATAACCGGAATGAATACAACAATAATCACCAGTGTCGAAGCCAGAACTGGTGTGGCTACCTCGATGGCAGCATCCATAGCAGCCTGCCATGCGGATTTGTTCATCTTCAAATGGCGGTCAATGTTCTCCAATACCACAATGGAGTTGTCCACGAGCAGACCTAATACCAATGCAATGCCTCCCAGAGTAATACTATTGATGGCCTGTCCTGTAAAGGAGAGTATTATGATGGCAAATAGTATAGATAGCGGCAGGCTGACAGATACGATTAATGCCGACCGGAAATTTCCCAGGAACAGCACCAATATAATTACTACCAATATCAAACCTCCCAGTACGGCATTGCTTAATCCTGAAATGGCATTCCGTACATAGGAACTCTGGTCAAAGATGACTGTCAGTTGCACATCATCCGGCATCCTTTCTTTCAGTCCGGGAATAGCTTTTTTAACCGCTTCCACTGATGCAATGGTGTTGGCTCCCGGACGTTTGAAAATCGGCAAGTACACCTGCTCTTTGCCGTCCACCCGGGCAATATTGGTCTGGATAACACTAGCATCAGAAGCATAGCCCACATCTTTGACGT
>JAZGGT010000423.1:0-2732 GCA_036480555.1 Bacteroidales bacterium
ACGAAGGCATTAGCCAGCAGATTTACAGTCTGCCCCAGTTGACCGCTTTGGTATCTCCCCGTTTGTCAGAGCCAATGAAGGGACTCGAACCCCCGACCTGCTGATTACAAATCAGCTGCTCTGACCAGCTGAGCTACATTGGCAAATCAAAGAACGTAAGAGCATAATTATACCCTTAAAAATCGGTTCGCAAATGTATAAATATTTTATTTATATCACAAATAAAATTATTGGCTTTATTTCATGCGCGTCTCAGTTTTGTTTTGTGCTTCATGATCTGCCTTCTTAAAGCCTCGACGGTCAGGTCTGTAGATTCTTCAAATGTCTTACTCTGTTTTTTCGCAAAAAGCTCATTGCCAGGAAGTAACAGCCTTATTTCAACCACTTTATTTTCCAGATCCTGTGATTTGTCAAGCCTGAGGAAAACCTCAGCACCGATAATATCATCATAGTACTGCATTAATTTCCGGATCTTTGAATTGATAAAATCAAGCAGTCTCTTATCTGCATCGAAACGGATTGAATGAATTTTGATATTCATAGTGATTCCTCCATGGTTATGCCCTTGGATGAGCTTGTTTATATATAGTAACTAATTTTTCAAAAGTAGTGTGAGTATATACCTGGGTGGCCGACAAATTGGCATGGCCCAGGATCTCCTTGATAGCATTGAGGTCTGCCCCCCTGTTCAGCATATGTGTTGCGAAACTGTGACGCAGTACATGCGGACTGCGTTTTTCCATGGTGGTTACCAGTCTCAGGTAGTTATTCACCACTTTATAGACAAATTTAGGATACAATGGCTTACCCTTATTGCTTACAAAGAAATGAGTTGTTGAAGGTTCAGGGAATTCCTTCTTTCTCATGTCGAGATAATTCATGATTGTGTCCAAAGCAGCCTGCTCAAGGGGGATGATCCTCTCTTTGTTCCTTTTTCCTGTTACCTTGACGGTAAGTTCATAAAGATCAATATGCCGGTCCTCCAGCATGATCAGCTCCGATAATCTCCTCCCGGTGAGATACAGCAGCTCTATGATCAGCTTGTTCCTTGCCCCGTGGAAATCATTACCGAAGGTATGCGAATCAAGCAACTCATCCATTTTCTCTTCTTCCACGAATGCAGGGAGGGTTTTGCTTAACTTGGGACTGATCACTTTGTCCATCGGGTTGATCTTTATGTGCTGCTCACGCATCATAAATTTGTAAAATGTTTTCAGCGTAGTGATCTTCCGGTTGACTGAACGGGCTGATATCCCGGATTCCATCAGGTGGGCGATCCAGGATCGGATGACCTTTGTGTCAGCCCTGTCCAAGCCCTCTTCGTCCTCCAGATAATCGTAGGCATACCCTTCAAACTGATCCATATCTGTCTGGTAGGCGAGAATAGTATGTTGTGAATACCTCTTCTCGAACCGGAGGTAATTCAAAAACAACTCTTTATAATTCATTAAGTATACAGGGAATCGGTTTTATTCAAAAACCAGCAATGTATATAAGGAAGCAAGAACCGGGTTCAGCCCGCTGACGCAAAAGTCTACTGCTCCAGATCTTGAAGTTTCTGGATGTACTGTGCACGCATTTTGATCTGGCGTTTTTTAACGGATGGCTTCACATAAGCCTGCCGTCCCCGTAATTCCTTTACTGTGCCAGTTCTTTCGAATTTTCTTTTAAATTTCTTTAATGCGCGTTCAATATTTTCACCTTCTTTAATGGGTACTACAATCATGATTTTCTCTTAGCTTAAATTATTGAGCCGCAAATTTATAAATTGTATAGAATTAATCAAAAATATTCATAAAAATTCCATAGACCATTCTTTTTGTGTTAAATTATCCTGGCCACTATCCCTAAATTCATAAAAATGACTGACTTAGGGTATGAGGCTCCTTTTGAATGTCCTATACAAATTACAAAAAACCGGGGATAAAGTCCAGCATTCGCTTGTTAAAAAACAAATAAAATCACATCGATGGCGTAACAATCAGGACTGATGCCGCTTTCCGTTCCCATTATTTTTTGATATTCAGATAGGGACTGATCCGTTCAAAAACCGAATCAGGGAGGAGTTCATTCCGCATGATCTCGTGGATATCCTTCCATTCCCCTTTGTATTCCCTGTATGCAATGATGGCATCTGCCTGGTATGGGGTCAGGTAGGGATGCATTAAAAGGGTCTCCCGCTCCACAGTGTTCAGGTTCATCCTCCGCAGGGAGCTGGTATCGATAAAGACATGCCTTATGATCTCCTCGTATTGCTCTTCCCTGAGGCCGTATACCTCTCTTAACTGTTCGCGAGAGTAAAATCCGCCAAGCAGGTCACGGTACCTGATGATCCTGTTCGCAAATACCGGTCCGATCCCATAGATCCCCTGAAGCTGGAGAGTATCTGTACCGTTCAGCTCAAAGGCCATGGCATCCCGCTTTTTCGCAGCCGGAACCGGAACAGGCAGGATGTCTATATATGGTTCGAGCCGTTGAAAATCTGCCATTCCGAGACCGTAGACCTTCATCAGGTCCGTCTTACTGTGAAATTTACCCCCACTGTTCCGGTACCTTATCAATGTCCTGGCAACCCTGTCCGAAAGGCCAAGTCTCAACAGCTCCTCGTAAGCGATGTGATTGGGGTCGAAATCGAAATATTGAATGGCGGTCCGGGATGGTGGAAATACACTTCCGGACTCCCATCCGGAAAATTCCTGTTCCGGCCCGTCCCTGGTTTCAGATTCCAGCAG
>JAZGGT010000424.1:0-2815 GCA_036480555.1 Bacteroidales bacterium
ACCGGGCCGGGAAAAAGAAGGTGCTGAATTTCGGGATCCTGATCACCATAGTGGGTTTGGTGGTCCCTGTATTCGGGAATACCCTGCCCGTCATCCTCCTGGCATTTGCCCTGCTCGGGATAGGGAACACCATACTGCAGGTTTCTGCCAATCCCCTGCTGGTGGATGTGGTGCCCGCCAACAGGGCGTCCAGTTTCCTGAGCTTCTCACAGTTCATAAAATCCCTGGGGTCCATGCTGGGACCGTTTTTTGCAGGCATGCTCGGTCCCTGGCTGGCCCGTTTGTTCGGGGATGATTCACCCGGTTCCTGGAGATATGGTTTGTACGCTTTTGCCCTGATCGCCATCCTGTCATGGGTCTGGCTTTCCTTCGTTAAGATTGAAGAAAGCAAGCCGGATCGCGAACCCGCTTCCCTTAATTCCTGTTTCAAGTTGCTGGGCAACAGGTTCATTCGCTTAATGGTACTGGGCATATTTGTTGTTGTCGGGATAGATGTTGCGATCAATTCCAATATTGGCACTTTTCTGTCCGGCAAGCTGGGCGTTGGCGATGAAGCTGCCAAGTATGCCAAGTCGCTCTACTTCCTGGCAAAAATGATCGGCACATTTACGGGAGCATTACTGCTCACCCGTCTGCATTCAGGCAAGTTCTTTCTCGGTTCTGCCCTGCTCCTGGCAGTTGCCCTCCTTGTGCTGGCATTCACCCCGAGTGAATCTTCTGCATGGGTAATTATCTTTATTGTCAGCCTGGGGGCCTCCAATATCTTTCCACTTATTTTCTCCATAACGGTGGCAAAACTGCCGGACCGTGCAAATGAAATATCTGGACTGATGATGATGGCCATTTCTGGCGGAGCGGTCATCCCATTTCTGGCTGGCTGGTTAATGTCAGTCTATATCAATGGAGGGATCCTGTTACTTGTGGGATGTACGATCTACCTGATCCTGATCTCGTTCAAAACCCTGAAGGCTTAATCCCCATACAGATTCCCTTCGGTGATCCATTTCCATTCCCCGGTCCGGAAAGGAGAAGCAGGCAGGTCCATACTGTTGAAAAGATTGGCTTCTTCAGGGAAATTTTTCCAGGCATACCTGACATGAACCGGGTTCTTTACCTTATCGCTCCAGACCATGACCGATTTTTCATCAATGACTTCGGCCTTAGCGAACTCAAAATGCTCATTATCGGATGAGACTTCAAATCCCATCAGGTATCCATAATCCCCGTTCACCTTCAATCCCTCTCCAACCTGGCTGAAAGTCAGCTTCATTTGATCGCCCGCCGGTTCAGCTTTTTCGAGCATGGGACCTGAAAAAGTAATGTCCTTACCATAAGCCACTTTCAGGGCGGCGAATGCGAGACGTTTGCCTACGTCCCATTTATTTTCCGGATGGATATTTGTCGGATGGCCAATATCTATAGTTACAGCCATACCCGTATTGGGTAGCTCAAGCGCCTTTCTTTGCGCTTCCCTCAGTTCCGGCCATGTAAGCTCACTTGGCCGGTCATAGGCGGCAAGCTGAACGAAAAAGAACGGAAATTCACCCTGGTCCCAGTGCTTCCGCCAATCCATTATCATATCCGGGAACAATCTTGCGTATTCATGTGCCCGGGAGGCATTGGATTCTCCCTGGTACCAGATGGCTCCCCTGATCGAGAAGGTCAAAAGGGGATGTATCATCTGGTTATAGAGGCTTGAAGGTGAGCTGTTCGCCATGCTACGGGACCTGTCAAGGGGAAGATCCAGTGGTGCATCCAGGGTATATGATTTCTTATGTTTCCATACTCCGCATAAGAGCTGATATCCTTTTGGATCCTCCCCGGGGTGGAAATTCATTTGATAGGGATCACTTATAAATCCACCTTCATCCCCGTAATCGAAAATGCGGATCACTATTTCGTTGCCTTCAGGATTGATCAGAGATGCACTGACATCATAGCGCCGGGAGATTTTCGACTCGAAAGTTTCCCCAATAAAGGTACCGTTTATCCAGGCCATGTCATGGTCATACAAATTACCCAGGTTAAACCTCAGGTCTTTTCCACGGAAAGGGGGAGGAACATCGAAACTCCTGCGGAACCAGACAGCCCCGTCAAAATCCCGAAAAAGTTCATTATCCTTCTCCTGGGGAAGGGTAATAGTATCCCAGTCCCCCGTCGATGCTTTCACCGACTCCCAACCCAGCCTCAGCCCGTCTCCCTGATGCACAGCCTTTTTGATCATGGACAGTCTTTTCGCCTGGCTTTTCTCTGTCCGGGTTCTGCTGAGATCATATTCCTTGTCGAGTCCCTCGTAAATCTTCAGCATATGATCATATTTCTGGAGGGTTTCCATGCTGGTCCAGGCTTCTATATTGGTCCCACCCCAGGCGGTGGTGATCAGACCAATGGGAACACCTGTTTCCGTCAACAGTTCTTTACCGAAATAATAAGCCACCGCAGAAAAATCCATCACTACTTCTCCTTTTGCCACTTTCCAGCCGGTACCATCCAGGTCTTCCTGTGGGATCTGTGCCATTTCATTTGTAACAGTGAACATGCGAAGAGCCCTATAATTTGCACTGTTGCTTGCTTCTTCGCCTGCCTTCATCCTTCGAAGGGGCCATACCATATTCGACTGGCCGGAACAAATCCAGACATCCCCGATCAGCACATTTTTGAGTATGATATCGTTATGCTTGCTTTCGACCATCAGGTTCTGGGGATTGACGCTGGCTGGCATGGGTTTAAGCAGTATGGACCATTTTCCTTCCTTTCCGGTTTTGGTTCCTTCTTCCTGCCCGTTGAAACTGACTTTAATCTTCTCACCAGGGTC
>JAZGGT010000425.1:0-2100 GCA_036480555.1 Bacteroidales bacterium
TTTTAAAAAATCATTTTACTTTTGTACGAAAATCCTTAATATGTATACAATTTACCAGACAGTCATTCAGGAAGCGTGGGGGAACAGGGTACTGCTCAAGGACGTTGATGTTCAGAAATCAATCCGCTTTATCATAGATGAACTGGACGCGGGTAAGCTGCGCGTAGCAGAACCGGGGCCAGATGGCTGGAAAGTCAATGATTGGATTAAAAAGGCAGACATCCTCTATTTCCCGATCCAACAGATGAGTGTGACAGAAGTCGGGCCTTTTGAATTTCACGATAAGATAAAACTGAAAAAAAACTATAAAAACCTCGGGGTAAGGGTGGTTCCACATGCAGTTGCCCGGCATGGATCTTACCTGGCCAAAGGAGTGATCCTGATGCCTTCATATGTTAATATCGGGGCCTATGTGGATGAAGGGACAATGGTCGATACATGGGCTACGGTTGGATCCTGTGCACAGGTCGGCAAAAATGTACACCTCAGCGGAGGGGTGGGCATCGGAGGAGTCCTGGAGCCCGTTCAAGCCGCCCCGGTCATTGTGGAAGATAATTGTTTTATCGGTTCCAGGTGCATAATCGTGGAAGGTGCCTACCTGGAAAAAGAGGTTGTCCTGGCCGCCAATGTGGTCATCACCAAATCCACCAGGATTATTGATGTCACCGGGTCAGAACCGGTTGAGTATAAGGGTACAGTACCCTCACGGTCGGTAGTAATCCCCGGAACCTACCCAAGGAAATACCCGGCTGGTGACTACGGGGTGTCCTGTGCACTGATTATTGGAAAAAGGAAGGAATCGACCGATAAGAAAACATCCCTCAACGATGCATTGAGGGAATATAATATAGCATTCTGATTATATTACGGGAATATGAGAATTGGTTTTGATGCAAAGCGGGCTTATTTCAATTACAGCGGACTGGGTAATTACAGCAGGAATACCATTCGCTACCTCAGCCATAAATTCCCTGATAACGAATTCTACCTGTATATCCCAGGGACGAAGAACCAGATCACGAACGGCGCATTAAAAAACCACACTCTTGTCTACCCACATTCTTGGAAAGAAAGGAAATTTTCCTCCTTCTGGCGCAGCTACTGGCTGGGGAAGCAACTGGTCCGGGACGGAATAGAATTATATCACGGACTCAGCAATGAGATCCCGTTTGATATCATCAAAAACCATGTGCCTTCTGTTGTTACCATTCATGACCTGATTTTCCTACGGTTCCCTGAATGGTATAATCCCATTGACAGGAAAATTTATTGCAGGAAGGCAAAATTCTCCTGCATGAATGCAGACAGGGTGATAGCCATTTCCGAGCAGACCAGGTCTGACATCATTCAATATTTCAAGACTCCTGAAGAAAAAATCGATGTGGTATACCAGGGCTGTGATCCCAATTTTTATGAGCAATGGGACGAAGCAGAGAAACAAAAGCTTTCACAAAGATACAGCCTGCCTGCTTCGTATCTTCTATATGTTGGGACCATTGAACCACGGAAAAATCTGCTTCAGGTAATAAAAGCCCGGCACAGGGGGAAACTGGACATCCCCATGATAGTAATCGGTCGTAGCACTCCTTATATTAAGCGGATCCACGAATACATCACCGAACATTCTCTGAAGAACATCACTTTCCTTCAGGATGTTCCAAATGAGGACCTGCCCGGGATTTACCAGCTGGCGGATGCATTTATCTACCCATCCCGGTTTGAAGGATTTGGCATTCCCATACTGGAAGCCCTTTTCTCCCGTACGCCGGTGATTACCTCCAGCGGAAGTTGTTTTGATGAAGCCGGAGGTAAATCATCTATGTATGTTGATCCGGATGATACGGATGAAATGATCCATGCCATCCGGCTTGTCCTGGAAAATGAGAAACTGCGATCCGAAATGCAGGAAAATGGGTATGAACACGCGCGGAAATTCAAAGAGGAGATCATAGCCGACAATTTAATGGAAGTTTACAGGAAGGTATTCTAAATGCACCAGGATATACAGAAATGTATTGAAGTTCTGGCAGCTGGCGGAACAATTTTGTATCCTACCGATACCATATGGGGAATCGGCTGTGATGCTACTCAGTCGTACGC
>JAZGGT010000426.1:0-18116 GCA_036480555.1 Bacteroidales bacterium
TTGAAGCGTTGGCATAATTTCTTTACTTCAAATAAGGATAATGCCTTCTCTCCCCGAATCCTGCGATAGGCACTGTCATTACTGATTTCCAGTAATTCAGCAATCTCGTCTACAAAAGAGACATGATCAGGAATTTGATCCCTGATATTCTGGAAAAGCTGCATCTGAATATCTGCCTCATTTCCCATTTCATATCAAAATTATGAAATAAGTATCTTGGATCAAAGGACAAGACAAAACTTGTGCATATAATATTATGTGCAAAAGAGATAATTATGAAACATATGACAATTACGTATAGTGTGTGTTCGGATCTTCTACGGATCCATATTGACAGTTGCCTTATTTTTTCCGGGCACATTCAGCATGGGATTGGGATACCAGATCTTGTCCTTCATTTCAAAATCATAAAGTGTAAGGATACGGAGCCGGTAATAGGCTACCCAGTAATCCTGCAGCGAACTGATATAATCCCTCTTGGCAGCTTCCCGCTCCTGCAATGAGATGTTCAGGTCCGTGATGCTGATCTCCCCGTTCTGAAACTTTTTCAGGGCAATCTCATAGCCGTTCTCCGACACCTTATCCGCTTCCTCAGAAGTGGTCATCTGGTCTTTGAGCAGGCTGAACTGCTCGACCTGAACCACGATCTCCCGTTCGAAGCTGCGTTTGTCATTGGCCACATCGTACAATACCAGCTCACGCTGGGACTCAGCCATCTTGATCCGGGAAGTGGACCTTCCCCAGTCCAGGATGGGAATGGACAGGGAAAGCCTTACCTGCTTTTGTTGCTCAGGCTGCCGGTAGATTCCCCCCACAGAAGAGGATACATTTGACATCCCGTAATTCCCCCTCAGGGTTGCACTCAGGCCGCTGTTTCGCTTGGCCCATGTAAGCTGCCTGTCCGCTTCTATCAGGCGTCTTTCAAATTGAGGTGTCTCTTTCCTGTTTTCCAGGGCCTCCGCAAGCGCTATATCCATATCAATATTGAACAGGATAATATCCAGTGGCATATTAAGCTCAATTTCCTGTTCAGGTTCCAGCTGGATGTAGGATTTCAATTCAAAATCGGCATTTTTTAGGTCCATTCTCGCCTTGTTCAGGGCTTTTTTGGCATTTATCACAGAGAGGCGTATCCTGGAAAAATCATTTTCCGATATGGTACCCAGATCCCTTCTTGTCTGGGCAATTTTCAGGTTATTATTACCGTTTTTCAGGTTGCTCTGGGCCAGGTTGAAATTGGTCTGTATCTTCAGGTACCTGAAAAAATAATTCGTCGCATAGAGAGATATTTCTTCAATGGACTCGAGAAAATTTTTTGTCGACTCCTCATAGATCAGGGGTTCCGTTCGTTTCGACCACTTCATATGATTGTAAGCGAATACCGGCTGTATAAAACCAATGGATATCGGTGTACCTGAAAACTCAATATTATTGTTGAAAAAATCCTCTATGCGGTAAACAGATGAAGCTGCATAAATCCGGGTACCGGTAGCAGCAATTGACTGGCTGAGGGCAATATTGGCAAACATCTGGAGGTTGGAGACCTGTTTGAATTCAACACTCCCGTCTGGCTGTGTAATTGGTTCTGTCGTATGGTTATAATTTGGCAGGTCACCATTCAGGATCAATTGCGGCCTGAATCCCGTCCTGAAATTCTGGTATCTCCAGTAGTAATTAACACTCCTGTTTTGCACGTATTTCATGGAGGTGGACTGGGCTATGGCCAGGTTCACTACATCTTTCAGGCTCAGGTTGAGCTTTATATCCATTTTCTGTGCCGATAAATCCTGATTGCATATCAATTGC
This sequence comes from Bacteroidales bacterium, assembly GCA_036480555.1. Classification (GTDB taxonomy): domain Bacteria; phylum Bacteroidota; class Bacteroidia; order Bacteroidales; family SM23-62; genus SM23-62. Next base: position 1,807 of record JAZGGT010000426.1, read on the forward strand.
AATCCCATTCCCAGTAAAAGAATGGAAGTAATTCGCTTTCCCATCTTGATTTGCTTATTAATTTATAATATCTATTTCCGGGCGGCCCCGGAATGCAGCGACGTCTGAGATAATAACCTTGTCCCCGATTTGTATACCAGAAGATATCTCACTGTGATCCAGTCCCCTCATGCCAAAACTAACCACCTTCCGTACAGCCTTGGTGCCCTCAATCACGTAGACTTCAGACCTCCTCCCCTTGCCGAGTCCGTCTCCGTTCTGAATCCTTGGCACCCCTTCTTTCATTCTCCTGACTATCAGCAGTGGCACCTGCATATTAGCCAATAACTTTGCATGATTGCTATTTTCCAGGTACACATCAAAGCTTATTTTGCTACCCTGTACCTCGGGACTGATATTCCCGATCTGCCCGACAAGTTTTTCCCGGTCAATAACAGCAAAAACCGTATTACCGGTCTTCATAATGGCAGCATACTCATCAGCTACTGTACCGTTGATCTTGAATGATGACAGGTCTGATAACCTGACCAGTAACTGGTCCCTGTTTACCTTCTCTCCCTCTTTCCCGTTGATGGACATGACAATCCCCGCCGAAGGGGCACGTACGGTTGTCTTGCTGAGATTTTCATTTTTAGTTTCCAGCTCTTTTTCCTGTATATCTATCTGTAATTTCAATCCCTGCTCCTCGGCTTCCAGCTGTTTTAGCCTGATCGAGTTTTTTGACAGGATCATTTCGAGTTCCTTTTCTGCCAGGGTAAGTTCCTGTTTGGTCTTTTCAAATCTGGCAGGAGAGATCCCGCCCACATTGAGCAGCTCTTCCTGGTCCGCCACTTCTGATTTCAGGGAGGTTATCCTCAGTTTCTTCATCTCAACGTTATAATCCAGGTCCAGCCTTGTACTTCTTGCGTTCAGACGGTTTTTATGGAGGTTGTTCCTTTTTACCTCGAGCTGGTCCTCTATACTGGCAATTTCATCCTGGATTGGCTTTGGGTCAAGGCGCAGGATGGTCTGATATGCATCAACATGACTCCCTGGCACCTTGGCAATCTGCTTGATTATGCTTGAGGCAGGGCTTAATAACAGAACTTCGGACTGGGGCTCAACAACGCCTTCAGCTTCAACAGTCCTGAACACGGTTCCAATATCCACCTCGGCAGTCCGGTATTGAGACAGGTTAATGGATGGAGGCGCAAAAAGTGCCAGTTTCTTGAAGGCGATATAGCCTGTGGCAACGATTACAACCGGTATGAGAGATATGAAAAAAATTCTTCGAATTGACATGATCGCTATGGATTAGGGTTATTCAAAAACACATCCGGTTTCTCGCTGGTTATGAGCGTTCCCCGGTGCATAGAAACCACAAAATTATAAAAGAAAACGGATAATAGGCCAATCCCGTATTGTTAACTTGTTAAAGTTTTTTACAATATTTATAGGATGAAATATATTCCGACCTCAAAGAGATACTCTGCAATGCAATTCAATCGTTGCGGAAAGAGTGGCCTCATGTTACCTGCCATTTCACTCGGATTATGGCATAATTTTGGTCATGTAGACAAGCCGGAAACCTACCGATCCATCATGCATGCCGCTTTTGACGCAGGGATCACACATTTTGACCTGGCTAATAATTACGGTCCGCCGCCAGGCTCCGCCGAGGAAAATTTTGGCAGGATCCTGAATCAGGATTTTCAAAGTTACCGGGATGAAATGATCATTTCCACCAAGGCAGGCTATTTAATGTGGCCCGGGCCATACGGTGATTTCGGAAGCCGTAAATACTTACTGGGCAGCCTGGACCAGAGCCTGAAACGATTGGGATTGGATTATGTGGATATTTTTTACCATCACCGCCCGGATCCGGATACTCCCCTCGAGGAAACAATGATGGCCCTGGATCAGGCGGTCCGGTCCGGCAAATCCCTCTACGCTGGTATATCCAATTATACATCCAGCCAGACTAAAGCTGCTGCCAAGATCCTGAATGAACTTGGAACCCCATGCCTGATCCATCAACCCAAATATTCCATGCTGGTGCGGGAACCAGAAGAAGCTCTCTTTGAAACCCTTGAAGATAAGGGTATTGGTTGTATCGCATTTTCGCCACTCGCCCAGGGATTGCTTACATCTAAATACCTGGATGGCATCCCGGAGGATTCGAGGGCTGCCAAAAGCCATGGATTCTTACAGAAGCATGCCATCACCCCGGATCTCCTGAAGAAAATCGGCAGCCTGCATAGCCTTGCAACCGGGCGCAACCAGAGCCTCGCCCAGATGGCCCTTTCCTGGGTCCTGAAAGATCCCAGGGTGACATCCGTACTGGTCGGGGTCAGTTCAGTAAGGCAACTTTCAGATAACCTGGTGGCCATGCAAAATACTGAATTTGACACAGATGAACTGAATAAGATCAATGAAATACTTAAGCGCACATGACTAAATACAATTGGGGAATCATTGGGGCCGGGAATATCGCAGGCAAGTTTGCGGAGGACCTGAAGCTCCTCCCGCAGGCCAGACTGAAAGCCGTCTCTTCCCGCTCAGCTGACCGGGCATCCGCTTTCGCAAAAAAATACAAGATCCCCGAATGGTACGATTCCTGGGATGCCATTGCCGCTGATCCTGACCTTGACATCGTCTATGTGGCCACACACCACCCTTTCCATTTCCAGAATACATGCTCCTGCCTGGAGGCCGGCAAGGCAGTAATCTGTGAAAAACCCATCACGATGAATCGACAGGAGCTGGACATACTGGTCCGGATAGCCAGGGAAAATAAGGTATTCCTGATGGAAGCCATCTGGTCCCGGTTTTTACCATCAACCAGGAAGGTTCTGGAGGTCAGAAAAAGTGGTGAACTTGGCCAGTTGACCAGTGTCGATGCAGATTTTGGTTTCAGGTTTGAATTTGATCCGGAACACAGATTGTTTGATCCTGCCAAAGGAGGAGGTTCACTACTCGATATTGGTATTTACCCTGTCTTTATATCCCAATTGATGGCTGGTCCGCCTGAAAAGATAAAGGCCACTGCCCGGTTTGCTCCTACAGGCGTTGACCACAGTTGCAACATGATCTTCGAACATGGCAATGAAGTTGTTTCATCGCTGAACTGCACCTTGTTGTCCGATGCACCCATTGAAGCAAACCTGTTGTTTGAGCATGGCTGGATCCGCATGGAATCCTGGTGGCTTACCCCGGGACCCATAACCATCCACCGTAAAGGCAGGAAACCCAAACGCGTCAAATTCCGGGAACCTGGCAACGGCTACCATCATGAAGCTTCAGAAGTCATGCAATGCCTTGACCGTGGACTGACGGAGAGTCCTTCCCTTCCCCTCGATTTCAGCCTTGATTTGATGGGAACCCTTGATGCAGTCAGGAAAGAATGCGGGATCAGGTACCTGCAGGATGATATGTAACAGAAAATACGCGTTTAATCAATCCCCCAGTTGCTTGATTTTAAACCTTTCGATTTCTGCTGTGGTATGTTCCTGCCTGAAAATATCTTCAATTTTCCGGACAATTTCAGGATTCAGTTTTGAAACATCCTTCATTTCCTGAATATCTTCTTCCAGATTATAGAGTTGAACCCTCAGGCTGTCCTTAAAAATGTTTTTCCGGATTCCTTTCCACTTTCCCATACGCACCGCCTGCTGCCCGCCTGATGCGGGAAATTCCCAGTACAGAAACGCATGTTCCTCCTGCGATTCTTCGCCCATCATCGAGGGAAGAAAACTGATCCCGTCGATATTTCCCGGAATTTCAGTACCAGCCACCTCGCATAATGTTGGCAGGACATCATAAAAAGCTGAAATATGATCAGTTTCCGAACCTGCTTTTATTTTTCCCGGCCAGTGCGCTATCATCGGTACCCGTATGCCAGCCTCGGTGACATTCCCCTTACCCCATCCGGGGTCACTTTTAAACGGCCTTGCACTTTCGAACCATGGAGAATCTGCACCGCCACTCCAGGTTGGCCCGTTATCGCTGGTGAAAATGATGATTGTATTATCAAACAGGCCTAATTCCTTTAATGTTTTAACGATCTCTCCAACCTGTTCATCAAGATACGATACCATGGCAGCATAGGCAGCATGCGGATACCGGTGTGGGAAATAGCCTCTTTCCCCGCCATATGGCTCTTCATTACCAAATTTTTCCACATAATAATCCACCCAGCGTTGAGGTACCTGCAATGGATTATGAGGGATGGGATTAGCGTAATACATGAAAAACGGGCCGTCCCTGTTCTCCCTGATAAAATTAATTACTTCATTTTGCATCAATTCTGAAGCATATTCGGTCAACCAGAAGTCAGCATATGAGTCAGGGTCATATGGGTCAGCACCTTCAGGCAATTGGGTCCGCGGTGGCACCATTTTATTATTCAGCTTAACTTTCGTTGTATCCCTCCAGAGGTGAACCGGAAAAAAGGTATGTGCCTGCCGCTGGCAATTATAGCCATAAAAGAAATCAAAACCCTGTTTGTTTGGAATTCCTACAGTCAAAGGTCCTCCCAAACCCCATTTTCCCACTATGCCGGTCTTGTATCCCGCTCCCTGCAAAAGTGTACCGATGGTGGTGGATCCAGCCTTCAGGGGACGTTGCCCTTCCAGGTTCGGGTCTTTTGCCATAGCTTCAAAATTCCAGACATCGCCACGGGAACGCCACTCATCATTGCCCCTGATCTGGGCATGTCCTGTATGCAGTCCCGTTAGCAACACACAACGCGAAGGAGCACACACAGGTGCTCCGGCATAATGCTGCGTAAAACGCATTCCATTGGATGCAAGTTTATCCAGGTTCGGCGTTTCAATTTTTTCCTGCCCATAACAACCGAGTTCAGCATATCCCAGGTCATCAGCCAGGATGTATATGATATTTGGGCTTGCTTCTGCTTCCCGGGACGGAGTGCAGCCGGAAATCATGGAAATTCCAATGCCGGCGATTAAGAAAATGATTAGTGGTTTGATTGAATTCATATCACTGATTAAGATTTGATTACTGATCAAATTTAGGTATTTTCACCACAAAAAAATATGAGATCAGCCTTATTATCCATTATAATTCTTACCATTCTGTTCGGGTGCCAGCAAAGAGACACGAAGGACACCCTTCCCAACATCATCTATTTTATCGCAGACGACCTGGGCTACGGTGATCTGAGCTGCCTGGGACAGGAGAAGTTCAGCACACCCAACCTGGACAGGCTTGCCGCCGAGGGCATGTTGTTCACCCAGCATTACTCTGGATCTACAGTCTGCGCCCCATCCCGGTCATCACTCATGACGGGACAGCATACCGGGCATACACCCATCCGGGGAAACAAGAGCGTAAGTCCCGAGGGACAATGGCCCATTGAGGATAAAACCTTTACCCTGGCTGAACTACTCAAGCAGAAAGGGTACGTCACTGGCGGGTTTGGTAAGTGGGGACTCGGGGGACCGGGAACCGAGGGCGATCCGGTTTTCCAGGGATTCGATGTATTCTTTGGCTATAATTGCCAGGGAAAGGCTCATAATTATTATCCCAGGCATTTATGGGACAACCTGGAGAAGGTCATTCTGCATGAGAATGAAGGAACCCAGAAGGGTATTTATGCACCCAACCTGATCCATGAGAAAGCTCTTGAATTCATAGAAACAAATAAGGAAAAGCCTTTTTTTATATTTTATCCAAATGTAATACCCCATGCAGAACTCTTTGCTCCTGAGGAGTATATGGAAAGGTTCCGTGGAAAATTCCTGCCCGAAAAAGAATATCAGGGATATGATGAAGGACCAAAATTCAGGGACGGTCCATACGGATCCCAGCCTGAATCGCATGCTGCCTTCGCCGCCATGATAACCCTGCTGGACAACCAGGTCGGGGAAATCATTGACAAGATCGCTGAGCTTGGATTATCGGAAAATACCCTGGTGATCTTCACCTCGGATAACGGTCCCCATTTAGAGGGAGGCGCCGATCCTGATTATTTCAACAGCAATGGAATTTACACAGGCTACAAAAGAGACCTCTATGAAGGCGGTATCCGGGTCCCTACCATTGCCTGGTGGCCGGGTAAGATAGCAGCAAATTCCCAATCAGATCATCTTTCAGCCTTCTGGGATGTGTATCCTACCCTGGCTGAACTGACCGGTCAGGAAATACATGACAGTGTGGACGGGATCTCATTCCTGCCAACCATGCTAGGAAAAGAAGGACAGCAGGAGCATGAGTACCTCTACTGGGAATTTCACGAGAAAAATGGCCGGCAGGCCATCAGGAAAGGGGACTGGAAACTGGTGAGGTATGATGTTTTTTCCCCTGAAAAAACCACAACTGAGCTCTACAATATTGCCGAAGATCCCTCCGAAACCAAGAATGTTGCCGAAGAAAATCAGGTGATCACCGAAGAACTGCTGCATCTCATGGAGGGCGCGCGGACCGAATCCCCTGTATTTACCTTTAATTGATATCCAGTAATGAAGCTCTGAGCCACATTTCATATATTTACCTGAAATAAATTATAACATAGATGTCTTATACTAAACTTGGAAATTCAGACCTGGAAGTTTCGGAGATATGCTTCGGTGCCTGGGCCATAGGAGGATGGCTGTGGGGCGGAACCGATGAGGCAGCCGCATTAAGAGCGCTGGATGCTGCCATTGATACAGGTGTTACATCCATTGATACGGCGGCCGTTTATGGATTCGGACTGAGCGAGGAGATCGTCGGGAAAGCCATACAGGGGAAACGGGACAAGGTGCAGATCATGACCAAGTACGGACTCAGGTGGGATGATACCCGCGGGGATTTCTATTTCGCCACAAAACGCAAAGATGGTACGCCCGTAAATATCCATAGTTACGCCGGTAGGCAAAGCATCATAAAGGAATGTGAAGACAGCCTCCGGAGACTGAACACCGATTATATCGATCTCTACCAGCAACACTGGCCAGATAAGACCACACCAATGGAAGAGAGTATGGAGGCGATTGAACAATTGATAAAGCAGGGCAAGGTCAGGGTAGCCGGGGGATCCAATTATTCTACGGAAGACATGGCGAGGGCACAGACTGTAGTCCCCCAGGCTTCCAACCAGGTCGCCTACAGCATGGTCAAACGCGAGATAGAGGATGAAATAGTTCCATACTGCATAGATAACGATATAGGCATCGTGGTTTACAGTCCCATGCAAAGAGGCATCCTATCCGGCAAAATCAAACCCGGGCACCAGTTCAATCCTGGTGATTCACGTCCGGATACGCCATATTACAAACCAGAAAATGTATCAAGAATCAATGATTTCCTTGATAGGATCAAACCTGTCGCTGATGGCAAAGGAGTCAACCTGGCCCAGCTGGTTCTACGCTGGACACTCCAGATGCCAGGCGTTAGTACCGTACTGGCGGGGATCCGGAATGAAGAACAACTAAAGGAAAATGCAGTGGCCATGGAGTTTGAATTGAGCCTGGAAGAAATGGAAATCATAAATAAACACCTCGATAAGCTTGAAATACTGATGGACGTGTCTTAAATTTACAGTCCCATGACCAGCTATCTGCTTAAAGATTTCCCCGGCAAGGATGAATTGATCTTTGAATTCGAAAGCATGCCTGAACCAGAGATACCACAGGTAAATTGCCATATTCATACTCCATACTCTTTCAGCTCTTTTTTCAGCATGTCTCAGATCTTTGACCAGGCACTGGAAGAAAATGTCAGGGTGCTCGGCATAAATGACTTTTTCATGGCGGATGGCTACAATGATTTCTACGAGCTGGCACATGATAACAAGATCTTCCCCATGTTCAATATTGAGATAGTGGGATTGCTGAAAAAGGAACAATATAAAAATTTCAGGATCAATGATCGCATCAATCCCGGGCGTACATATATTTCAGGCAAAGGACTCGATTTTCCGTTTGAGTTGGATCTCGCCATGGAATGTATGCTGCACAATATCCGGTATGAGAACCAGATCCACACCAAGGAAATCATCGAAAATGCCAACCGGGTCATACAGGAAATTGACCTGCACCTGGCATTGAAATATTCAGAAATCAAACGGCTGTTTGCCAAAGACTTTGTCTCTGAGAGGCATGTGTCAAGGGCAATACGTGCCCTGGTCTATGCCAGGTGCCCGAAATCACCTGAGAGAAAAGATTTCCTGGACCGCCTCTGCGGGGAGATGGGTTTTAATGCTGATCTGAATGACCTGGCAGCAGTGGAAAATGAGATCCGGGCCAAATTCCTAAAATCAGGTGGCAGGGCTTACGTGCTTGAGGACAGCAGCGCCTTTCTCCCGGTACCGGAGGTATTACAGATTATCATCAATGCAGGAGGCATCCCCTGTTACAGTGTCCTTTTGGATGATGAGTCCGGCCGTTGTACGGAGTACGAGGTAAATAAGCAGATCCTTCACAATGAACTCATTGCTCACAGGATCCATTGTATCGAGTTCATACCTTATCGGAATGATGTTGAGATATTGCGGGACTATGTGGATTTTTTCCATAAAAACGGATTCGTTATCACCTTTGGAACGGCCCACAGCACACCTGATAACAAACCCTTGCGTGTAACCACCCGGGACGGGAAATTCCTTGATGAGGAATTAACGGCTGTCTCTCATGAGGGAGCCAGTATCATCGCAGCCCACCAGTATTTGCGGTCCAGGGGAGAACAGGGTTACCTCGATATTGACGGGAATCCCCGGAAAGAAAGAATGAATGAGTTCATTACCCTGGGGAAGGCAATCATCCATAAATTCATCTCCCGGGAAACGTAGCATTATATGAAAAGCTTTTATCCATTTGCAGGGATACTAATCCTGATACTGGCCATAACACCTGACATGGTCCTGGCCCAACCGGATTCATACGCCGGCCATGATTCCACCTACCTGATTGATTTTACGCTCTTTTCCAGTACATCTCCACTCCAGACGGACAAGATCATTAAAATTTCATTGAAATTTGATATGAAAAAATTTGTCAGGTCCAAGCACAAGGAAGAATACCAGAAAGCAGAGTTAACCATCTACAATCCGGATTCCAATATAGTGGAAAAGGAGATCAGGGTCCGGGCCAGGGGAATAACCCGGAAGAGCATCTGCTACTTTCCCCCCATCAAACTGAATTTCAAGGAAACAGAGTTTGATAATGAATACCTGAACGATATCAATTCCCTGAAACTGGTCACCCATTGCAAGAACTCTGCTCTGTTTGAACAATATCTCCTGAAGGAGTTCCTTGTCTACAGGATGTACAACCTTTTGACTGACAGCAGTTTCAGGGTAAAACTTGTAAAGATAGATTATATTGATTCTGAAGATAAAATGAAACCCCTCACCAAATATGGATTTATCATTGAAAGCCATAACCATCTGGCAGAGCGTCTCCTGGGAGTGAGGATTGACAGGACTGGAGTAAATACCTGGGATACTGATCGTTACCTCACAAGCCTGATGACTTTGTTCCAGTTTATGATCGGGAATACTGACTGGGCTATCCCGGTTCCGCATAATTTCAAGCTGGTAAAGCCATCAGTCCTAAACTCAAACATCCTTGCCATTCCATACGATTTTGATTATAGTGGCATGGTCAATACAACCTACGCCATACCAGATGAGAATTTGGGGATTGAGACGGTCCGGACAAGGGTCTACAGGGGATACTGTCTCCCGTCGGAGGATCATTACCAGAGAATCTTTAAGGTATTCCTGAAAAATAAACAGGCCATGTTTTCACTGGTGGAAGATTTTAAATTGCTTGATAAAAAGTCGCGACCGGAAATGCTGGAATACCTGGAGGAGTTTTATGAGATCATAGAGGACCCCAGGCGTGCCAACCGGGAGATCATTGAGGTCTGCCGGCAGATCCCAAGGTAACAGCAATGCCAGGCGGTTCATTACTCACTAAGGATACCACGGGCAAAATCGTGACTGATATAATTATCAAATCCAAGGCAGACATTTGTCGCAAATCTTATTCCGGTACCTGCCATATCCCCGAGATCCTCTTCCTGCAGTAGTTGAAGTCCCGCTCTGGTCGTACCATTTTTTAACAACCAGTGAATGATCCCGGCATTGAAATTATCCCCGGCCCCTATGGTACTGACCGCTTTGATTATTTCGGCAGGAATACTGGTTTCCAGGGAGTTCAGGAATACTTTTACATTGTCTGTATTCTGTGTGTAGAGCAGCAACTTTGTTTCATTATCAATGATCTCACGCACTTTTTCTGGCCTTTCTGCTCCAAAAATCAAGTAAAAATCTTCATCGGATCCACGGATAATATCAGCATAATTGATATTTTCAATGATACGTGGTTTTAACTCCTCGAGTTCTGCCAGGTGAGCCCTGCGGAAATTGGGATCATAAATAATTATAGCTCCCCTCTCCAGTCCCATTTCAAGGAACCTTAGCACAGATCTCCGGACCTCCCTCGAACTTGCATATATAGATCCGAAAAGAATAATGTCATCTGCAGCAATATCTTCCGGCAACTCCTGAAGGCGTTCATCCGGAAAATTCTTGTAGAAGGTATAATTCGCATTGTTATCATCATCGAGGAAAGCCATGGCCAGGGCTGACTGTCCATCATTGAACCGGTTGACATACCTGGTGTTGACCCCGTTCTCAACCAGGAATTCTTCGATGAGCCGGCCCACATTATCCTGTCCGTATTCGCTTACAAAACATGGCTTCCATCCCAATCTTCCAAGGGAAACAAAGGCATTGAGCACAGATCCTCCAGGTTTGGCAGCCTTGGGTTGTCCATCTTTAAAAATAATGTCGAGGACAGTTTCCCCGAATCCAAAAACCTTTCTCATCCCGGCTTATTTGACAAGTTCTGAAATGGATTTGAATTCATCAGTACCTGAATACCTGCATAGCTCAAAGAGGATGGATTCATAGCTGGTCACGATGGCCCCCTCCTTTCGCATCCTGCGGACAGATATGCTTTTATCATTTGCCTTTCGTGATGAAACGCAGTCTTCCACGAGGATGGGCTGGTATCCTCTTTCAACCAGATCAATGACAGTCTGGAGTACACATACATGGCTCTCTATACCGGCAATCAAAATGAACTGTTTATGCGTTTCGGCCAGGGCCCTGATAAACTCAGGTTCATCACAACAACTGAAAGCCGTTTTCTCAATAACAGGAAAGCCCCTGATCAAATCCAACAATCCCGGGATGGTGGGTCCTAGTCCACGGGTATACTGCTGAGTCACCAACACCGGCATACCAAGCACTTTCATTCCCTTTACCAGGATCCCGGTATTCCTGGCGATTGCTTCATGTTCGTGAATATGCGGGTATAGCCTTTCCTGGATGTCAACAACCAATCCTGCCGTGTTTTCTTTTTGAACTCTCATGTTAATCTGAATTTCTCGATTTTATACCGAGATACCCGCCATGATGCCTCCTGGCATAGTCAGCCGGTTTGAATCCGATCTTTTTCATCATCAGTACCACCAGGATATCCCCAATAACCGTCATCGTTGTGGTTGATGTTGTGGGTGTGAGTCCCAGGGGGCAAACCTCCTCAGGGTGGCCGGTATGGAGGGTTACATCTGCCTGCCGGGCCAGATCACCCTCCGGGTTACCCGTTATTACAATGAGTGGAAGACCGTGATAAAGACCTTTTGCCAGGCCAACAAGTTCAATAATTTCACGCGTTTTGCCTGAATTGCTGATCAGCAGGAGTATATCATTTTCCTGGATCACTCCCAGGTCTCCATGCTGGGCATCACTTGGATGAAGGAATACAGCCGGTGTACCCGTGGAACTGAATGTGGTGGCAATATTGACGGCAATTTGCCCGGCCTTCCCCATGCCACTGCATACCAGTTTCCCATGACTTTCATGAACCTTTTTCCGGATAAGGTCGACGGCTTCCGCAAAAGCTTCCGAGGCTGGTATGTTCAGAATGGCCTCTGATTCTCTTCTGAGCAATTCTTTTATTTCTTCCAGCATATTTAAAATGGATAATGACTTTATGATTGATAAAGACGTAAAGATAATTAATAAAGGATTTTAAATTTTTCTATTTTTATATTTCTTTAAACTCACACTATTATGAAATCAATCGCGCTTACCGGGATAGCAAAAATGGGTACGATCCAGGAACCCGACCCCCTTATTCGGGATGAAACAGATGTTATTGTAAAGGTTACCCATGTAGGTGTATGCGGGTCGGACATGCATTTATATGACGAAGGACATATTGGTGATAACTGGGTGGAGTATCCCTTTGTAGTTGGTCATGAAGGAGTTGGGATCATTGAACAGGTGGGGACAGGGGTGAGGCATGTAAAACCCGGTGACCGGATTGCGATTGAGCCTGCCCAATCCTGCGGAAAATGTGACCAGTGCCTGGCCGGCAGGCCGCATACCTGCCGGAACATGATATTTCTGGGAAGTCCGGGCCAGGCGGTCGGGATCCTCTCCGAAAAAATAGTCATCCCTGGCCATTGTTGTTTTCTACTGCCGGATAATCTATCCAATGAAAGGGCCTGTCTTGCCGAACCGCTTTCTATCAGCATCTGGGCAGTCGACCTGGCTGGTATTAAACCCGATTCAAACATTGCCATACTTGGCAATGGTCCCATTGGAATGTGCATTTTGCTTTACGCCCGCCAACAGGGGGTAAAAAACATCTATGTGACTGACAAAATTGATGTCCGGCTGGAAAAGTCTGAAAAGGCTGGTGCAAGCTGGACCGGCAACCCGGATAAGTTGGATATTGTGGATATTATCAGTAAGGAAGAGCCCCTCGGACTCGATTGCATTTTTGATTGCTGTGGCAAGCAGGAAGCGATGGACCAGGCAGTAGAGCTTATAAAACCCGGTGGCAAGATCATGATCGTGGGCATTCCGGAGTTCGATAACTGGCTATTCCCGACGGATAAGACACGCAGGAAAGAAATGTGCATCCAAAATGTCCGGCGGCAAAATGACAGGCTGCAAAAGGCTCTTGACCTCATCGCAGACAGGAAGGTAGATACTGATCAGCTGGTCACACACCGGTTTTCATTCCCCCGGACAAATGAGGCATTCGACCTGGTAAATGATTACAGGGACGGGGTTATGAAGGCCCTCATTGAGTTTTAAGCATAACAACACACCATATCCGGCTTATTATGAGATATTTATTCCCCTCATTTCTGATCATCAGTTTTGCTCTTCTTTTGACAACATGCAAACGTTCTGATGAGGCAAAACCTTTTAAATCTTATTGGAACAGCCTCCCGGACCGTAACTGGACAGGTCCGGAATTCTGGGCCAACCGTCTACAGGACTGGCAAATCAATGATGGTCGGGTGGAATGTATCAACGGTTTGAAACCCCGCCGTACCCTGCATTTACTTGACAGGTACCTTTCTGATCAAATGGGATCACTCAATATGCAGGTCACTACAGGCTTGATCAAAAAAGCCGAGGCTGAGGTGAAAGATACCTGGTCAGGTTTTCTGGTTGGAGCAGGAAATCTGGATATGGACTACCGGAAGAGGGCCCTTATCCATGGCGTTCCCGGAAATGAGGGCGGCCTTATCGTGGCCCTGAATGTTCGCGGGGATATCCTGCTGATCGATAATGAAACAGGTGCAGAGCTGCAGCAGTTCGAACCGGTGGATAAAAGGGTACATGATATGCGAAGAACTGTAAGTCTCTCTTTTGAACTTGCACCCCGGGATGATGCATACAAATGCACCATTTCTGCCATGGATATGGAAAATGATTACGAAATTAACCGCCTGGAGATTACCCTGCAAAACATCCATAAACTGAATGGAAACCTGGCATTGATATGCAATGGTGGTACATTCTGGTTCAACGACTGGCATATTCATGGATCAAAGGTACGGTATGACGGGGACCAGCGACTGGGTCCTGTGATCGGCACGCAATATACAATCAGCGACAGGAAGCTGAAACTTACAGCACAATTGGCCCCCATCAGTGAATCAGATGAACAGATCGCTATTTTGCAGGTGCTGGACAAAAAAACCGGAAAATGGAAAGAGGTATCCAGCAGCCAGGTGATCGTTCCCGGTTACACCGCCACTTTCAGGGTGCCGGAATGGGATACTGGTGTCACTCACGATTACCGCGTCCTGTATCATATCAATGATGGAAAAGAATCCCGTATCCCAAATTATTATTACGGTGTGATAGTCAAAGATCCTGTAAATAAGGATGAGATTGTCGTAGCTGCTTTTACCGGGAACAGCAACAGCCATGGCAATATCAACCGGGAAAACTTTGACTTTGCAGGCAGGATGTGGTTTCCGCATGAGGACCTTACAGCTTATGTATCCAAACATATGCCGGACCTGCTGGTCTATACGGGGGACAATGTATATGAAGGGAGACCCACGCCCCCGGATTTCAGCTCAGAAAGAAATACCGAGCTGGATTATTTATATAAATGGTACCTTTTCCTCTGGGCACATGGTGGACTCACACGAAATATCCCTGCAGTGACCATCCCCGACGATCATGATGTATACCATGGAAATATCTGGGGGGCAGGCGGGGTAAAAGCGCCTGCGAAGCCAGCCGATGGGAAATATCCAGATTTCTATCATGGCCGTAACAATAACTGGCAACAGGACCAGGGAGGATATAAACTATCAGCAGCACTGGTCAACATGGTGGAACGAACCCAGACAAGCCATCTTCCAGACCCCTATGATCCTGTTCCCGTTGCCCAGGGCATAGGTGTTTATTTTTGTAATATGAACTATGGCAGGATCAGCTGGGCAGTGCTGGAGGACCGGAAATTCAAATCCGCTCCCACCAAAATCCATCCCAGGTACAAAATTGTGAATGGATTCAGCCAGGTCAAAGGGATCAATGGAAAATGGCTGGATTCGCCCGAAGCCATATTAATGGGGGAACGGCAGATATCATTTGTCCAGGATTGGGCTGCAGACTGGAGAGGAGTTGATATGAAGGTGGCTATCAGCCAGTCTGTTTTTGCAAATCTCTCAACTTATCCGGATACCTTTCTGACGGATGCCAATACACCCAAACTGAATCCACTGCCATGGGGAGTAATTCCAAAAGATTACAGCAAGGCAAAAGATATGGATTCAAATGGTTGGCCCCAGACTGGCAGGAACAGTATCCTGCGTGAACTGCGAAAAGGCTTCGCCCTGATGATCGGTGGGGATCAACACCTGGGCAGTGTTATCCACCATGGTATCGATGCATGGGAAGATGCCGGGTATTCATTCTGTGTACCCTCCATCGTGAACCTTTGGCCCCGCAGATGGTTCCCGCAAACACCCGGTGAGGATCATCAGGAAGGAATGCCCCTTTATACAGGTAGGTATTTTGATGGATTTGGCAACAGGGTTACGGTCCACGCGGTATCCAATCCATATATTTCCATGAAAGAACCGGCCGTACTGCATGACCGGGCCCCCGGATATGGCATTATTAAACTAAACAAAAAAACCAGACTGATCACCCTGGAATGCTGGCCACGGTATGCTGATCCGGAATCCCTCGAAGCAGGACAATACCCCGGATGGCCGGTTACCCTGGACCTGGAGGATAACTATGCCAGGGAAGCAAAAGGCTGGCTGCCTCCCATTCATATTACCGGATTGGATCATCCACCCGTTATCCAGGTGGTGAATGAAATTACAGGCGAAACCATATATACACTTCGTATCAGGGACTTCAGCTACCAGCCGGGAGTCTTTGCTGAAGGCAGTTATACGGTACACATCGGGGAACCCGGGACAAGCAGCATGCAGAGCCTGACAGGATTATTCTCTGTAGCAACAAAAAAGCAGGACAAAATCACAGTAACATTCTGATAGATGAATGCCCTTACTAAACTTGGTTACCGGGCTGAGGACGTAAACTCCATGTAACATCCCTTTTGGCTGGCTAAACCTGGCTGGCTGGCTGCAAATACTAAATGCGCCAATTCCGTGTGAATAGGATTATCTTGCCCTTGTATTGATTTGATATCTAAATTAGGTATATATTTTATATACTCCCCCCTGTTTTTTGTTGTTAAGTATAATAATATACTCTTTTTATCAATTATATCTTCTTTTTATAGGGGGTATTAAAAATAATTATATAGTTTTGCAACAAATATATATTTTTATAAATCTTAATCATGTGCGCTATGAAAAGAATTACATCTTTATTGGTATTCCTGTTTGTGATAACAATGCTTTTGACCACAACGGTACAGGTCAAAGCACAGGAAGAAGAGAAAAGTTCCCCTATAAGTATCGGAGTAGACCTTATGAGCCGGTATGTATGGAGGGGGACAGATTATGGTTCTTCACCG
>JAZGGT010000427.1:0-2775 GCA_036480555.1 Bacteroidales bacterium
CCACCAAAGGTAATGATATAAATTTTATCAGGATTCACCGGATCCGGCTGAACCCTTTTACCCCATTTGAAATTAAAGCCCTTGATTCGAAGCCAGGTTCGTCCTTGATCCACCGAGCGGTAAGCTGAAGAGTTAAAACCTGCTGCATATAGCCTCCCACTTCCAGGATCAAGAGTCAGATCATGAATGTGCTGGTCATCTGTAAGAACCGGTGACCATGAAGCACCATCATCCTCAGACAGGTAAATCCCTCCTCCCTGATTGGATGAGAACCTGTTTTCCCCGTATCTTCCCCAGGCTGACAGGAGTATGTAATCCGGGTTATCGGGATCAACGATTAAGCTTGTTGGCCCATTTACACCTTCAGGCATGTTCATTTTCACCCAGTTCTCTGATCCGTCGGAGGAACGATACAAAGCACCATCGCGATCATTCCCTATGCTGCCATCATCACTTTTCCTGAAAACCACAAGGAACAGTTCACCATCATCTCTGCGGGTGAGGCGCCAGGCTGCCGGCTGGTGCTCTTCAATGCCCTTGTTTTTCTGCTGCCAGGAAACTCCCCCATCTTCTGATTTATACACCCCTTTACCGAATGCGCATACGTAAAGCGTCCTTTTCTCCGGGTCACTCTCCGGGTCCATTATTATATGGGTAGCAGCAGATTCACCCATTTTCTTGCTGGTTACCTGCCAGGTTTTCCCTCCTGTATTACTTATTAAAACACCTCCCTGATAATCTGACATATTCATGCGTCTCCACATTTTTGGTCTTGGCAGATCATGGTTCCTGCTCATTAATGCCCACACCCTACCTTTCATTTCAGGATCAAAAATGAGCCAGTAGGTGGAGTTGACCCAATGTCTTGGAACACCGTTTTTGAAGGTTGCACTGGTCCAGCTTTTCCCACCATCAAAGCTTTCCATCAATCCGGTATCAGTATCTGCTAAAAATACATGCAATGAATCGAAGGGATCAAATGCCACCATATATCCTGTAGTAACCTGAAGCCCTCTGGACATCCAGCCACCACCCTCTGACTTACTGGTGTAAACCTGTTGCCATGTATCGCCCCCATTGGTAGTTTTAATGGTGCGACCAAAGTCAGTAGTGAAGCATATATCCGGATCATGGTCTGCTACCGCCATGTGAAAAGGATTTTCCCCCCATCCTGGACCGAACCGATCATCCAGCCACCCTGATTCCCGATTGGGTGAGGCAATCCCTAATCCATTTGCATTCATGTCAATCCATACCAATTGCCAGGTATTGCCGGAATCATTGCTTTTTGCGACTCCAAAACCAACCGAATCTTTGCCAAATAGGAGCCCGGCGTAAGAAATGTATATAGTTTCGGGGTGGTAATAACTTATGGCAATACTTCTGAACTCAGGATCTTTCGCTCCCCCAGTTTTGTACCCGACCAGGTCTTTTTCCAAACGGTCCCAGCTTTCTCCTCCATCAATTGTTTTATAAATCCCGGATTCTATTCTGCTACCCTGTGGGTTGAAATATGATTTACCTGATATGGCATAGATAATATGTTGTCGGGTTTTGGTATCAACACCATTAACATATTGGTTGATTGACTCAGCCTGTTCAGGCAGATTAACCTTGCTCCACTCACCATCTTTTCGCACCTGTATTTTATTTTTACCCGTTACATAAAGTGTTCGGTTTACAAAAGGAGAAGTGGCATCTATAAAAACATTATCTGCATCAAACTCAAAGATGGTTTCTTCCTTCCAGCTTACTCCGGCATCTCTCGATACCAGCAATATTTGAGATGATTTTGTATGTGTTCTTCCCTTAAAAGGCCATTCTCGGTCATCGTTTTTTTCGACAAGCAGAAATAGATCCCGCGGATTATCCGGATCAACGGATAATTTCTCTATCCTGGTTATCGTACTGTCTCTGGTCACCACTACTTCCGATGCATGATCGCCCTGAGTATTGATGGCCACAATATCTTCCGGATCAGGATACAGCGTATTCCATGTATTGCCGCGGTCTCTGCTTCGAAAAAGCCGGCTAGAAGTTCCCGCATAAACGACATCACTATCTTCCGGGTCAAATACAAAAAACCTGCTTACTCCCTTCAAGTTAAACATGCGCCATTTCTTGCCACCATCGTAAGTGACATACGAACCGGTCATGTCACAGGCCACAAAAACATGATCGGGATCAGCCGGATTGATGGCCGGATTAAACATGGCGCCTCCACCTCCCGGACCTATGAATGCCCATTGATCATTTCTGCCGTTGATATTAGATGTATGGCCAGGTTGATCAATGTTACTGTTTAAGCGATTACAGCTGGATATCAGAACAGCAGCTGATAAAGCAAGGCAGAGTAGTTTGCAGGAAATGTTCATTGGTATATTTTATTGGTTTATGCTTTTCCCATCTCATGATGGGCCAGTAGTTTGGTATTAATCGACAACAGGAGTTCCATGTTCTTCCATAATCATCACTTCGATAGGCCCCCTGACAAAAAGTATTTAAACTTCCTCAGGTAATTCAAACCCTTTTCTATAAGTACCTCCTGCAAGTTCCCTGGCTTTCTGATCATTGAGAATAAGCTCATGCTCGGGAGAAAACTCCAGTTGTTTGTTCCCAACACGATGGGAAATGTTAGCAAGATGGATAAGTGTGGAACTTTTATGTCCCTCAACAATATTTCCGTTTGGCTGTTTTCTTTCACGGATACAATCAATATAATTACCCATGTGTACCTTAAGTGGGAACAATCCAGTTTGCTGGGTGACTATTTTC
>JAZGGT010000428.1:0-8398 GCA_036480555.1 Bacteroidales bacterium
GGTAGGCATATTCCATGGTCATGGCTGCACCTTCCCGGTGAAAGCCACTCCCTCCAATATTTTGGGGAATGTACCCCCGTTCCAGGTAATACTTCATCCCTCCTCCGGAAGCTTGTTCCTGGTGCTCATATCCCGCATGATCCCGGATCCCCCCTACTTCTGAATTTATCAGCAAACCTTTATAAGCCTTTTCGGCGTCAAAATTCCTGATACCTTTATTCCAGGCTGCTGCGATAAAGGGTGCGGCCTGATCACCGATCATGACAAATGTATAATTTCCACCGGATGGCCCCCTGGGTATTAGTCCGCCGTGTTTGTAGATCTCCACAAAACTATTGCAAAAAGCATCCATGACCCCGGGATAAGCCAGTGGCCAGAGGATATTGAGTGACCAGTGCGTGCCCCAGAAACTGTCTGAATTTTGCTGCGGAAACAGCGGTTGGCCATTAGCATCGAGCCTAACCCTGCGGACGGCAGGTTCCTCCCCGGTCATGTCACAATAAGATCCGTCTACATCGCTTACGATCCTTCTGCCGAGAAGGGCATGCCAGAGATCGGTATAAAACTTGATACGCTGCTTTTCGGTTCCACCTTCCACCTCTATCCTGGAGAGCCATTCATTCCATTCATCGGCGGATTCTTTCCGGATCATGTCAAAATCCCAATGCGGTATCTCCGTCTCCAGATTCAGGCGGGCCTGGGCTATGCCAGTATAAGAGATGCCCACCTTGACCAGCACAGGGTCATCTTCTTCCGTTCGGAATTGTACATAGCCGCCGGTATTCTCCCCCTGTATACTGTCTCTCTCCAGGATCTCCCCGTTCTTCCACCCTGCAAATCTTTCAAAAGGCCTGTCAAACCGGGCTACAAAATAAACAAATGTATCCTTGGGTCTGCGTCGCGTTTTACCGACCAGGGAGTATCCGGCTATTTCTTTGTCATTTACACGGTAGATCCCGGCCCTTGTAATGGGACCATGGGCCAGGAATGCACCCACATCGAAGAGGATGTAATTGTCCTCTCCTGCCGGAAAGGTATAGCGGTGAAAACCGGTACGAACAGTGGAGGTTATCTCTGCCTTGATATCGTAATCCTCAAGATAAACCTGGTGATAGCCAGGTGTGACGAATTCCTTCTCATGAGAGAAACTTGATTTGTTGGCCTCCATGCCCAGGTGCCCTCTGAACCGGCCACTGGTGGGCATGACCGGGATACCGGCCATCTGCCAGGCATGAATATGGCTGAAGCAGCGGACATGAAGTGAATCATACATATATCCTGAATTCCAGGTACCCTGCACCCAGGTATCGGGACTCAGATTTACCATCCCGAAAGGCCGGCAGGCAGAGGAAAAATAGATCCACCTGGATTTATGGCTGTCGATGAGTGGATCCACATAATCTACCGGTCGCAGTCCGGGAGGTGCAGTGCAGGACAGGCCTGCCAGGAAAAGGCATAGTGCTGGCAATAACCGTTTTAGGGTATTTTTTGATCTCATGGCTAGATTTTGTTTTTTAAATATACAATCTCTTTCCTGATAAATGACAGGCAAATTATTGATAAATTACAGGTAAAATATTATAAAATTCAGGATTAATCCCCGGCTGTTGATATGGATTCTTCTGATTATATTTACACAGGAGTGCTTGAAACCTTAAACCCAAACAAGTGAAAAATACATTTCTCTTCACTCTCCTATTCTGTGCTGCCAGCCTGAATGCTCAGGAGACACATTTCGAAAACATCATCATTGACAATAATGCGTCCGGTCACCGGGAGATCGCAGACATAGACGGGGATAGCCTGAATGACATCGTAGCGGTGAATGAGGATATGAAAGGCAGTAGCCAGATCGTGTGGTACCGGTATCCTTCATGGGAAAGGAATGTTATCGTTAACCTGGATGCCTTCCTGGATTATCAACGCTACCGGGCCTGTGACATGGAAGTGGCAGACATTAACCTGGATGGCTATCCGGATGTACTCGGACGGATCGGGCTGGACAATGACCGGGACGGGACCATCTGCTGGTTTGAACACCCTGGAAAAGGAAAACTTTCCTGCTCCACTTTGTGGAAAAGGCATGATATTGGAAAAACAGAGTACATCAAGGATTTCGAGGTAAGGGATTTCAACCAGGATGGACTGCCTGATATTGTTGCCCGGTCAAATATCAATGTTTACATCTACTTTAACAATAAAAGATCATGGCAAAAGAAAACCATCCCCGTGCACCATCACGAAGGGATGGAGGCCGCTGACCTGGATGGGGATGGGGATGAGGATATCGTGCTGAATGGTTTCTGGCTGGAGAATCCTGATGATCCGCTGGTACAGGATTGGCCAGAGCACAACATCGATGAAAAATGGTACACTCAGCGTACACGTAACTGGCAGGATAACAATGGAAAGGTTACTGTTGCGGATATGAACCAGGACGGACGCCTGGATGTTTTGCTGTCACACTCCGAAAAACCTGGGTACCCGGTATCATGGTATGCAGCCCCGGTTGATCCGAAAACAGATCCCTGGGCCGAGCATGTCATAGGATGGATGGATAAATGCCATAACCTGAAAGTGGCGGATTTTGATCTTGACGGGGACCCGGATGTGATGGCCGGTACACTTCCCAATTTCTCCCATGAAGCTCCGCACCATTTCGGGATCTATATGAACCTGCACAATGCCATACACTGGCAGTGGCAGGAACTTACTGAACTGGGAAATTACAGTGCACAGATAGGTGACATTGACAAAGACGGGGATATGGATATCGTGGGACTCCGTAACTATAACAGTCCGCCAATTGAATTGTGGAGGAACCTTTCGGCAGACCAAACCCGTGATAAGGAAAAATCAGACACAGCGGCCGGCCCGGGAACAAACCTGCCGGTTAATATACTAAGCCTTGATAAATGGACCTATATCCAGGTGGATAACAAGCGAACCCGTTTTGCCGATAAAACCAGCGGGGATGGATACTGGTTCGGCCTTGCCATGGGTGACCTGACCGGGAACGGGGATATGGATATAGCGTCGGGGAAGTGGATATACAAGAATCCCGGTGAAAAGATGGATGCAAAATGGGAAAGACATGAGATTGGTGACAACCTTGATGCACTGCTCATACTGAATGTGGATAATGATGAAAAAGGTGACCTCATTGCAGCCAAATGCAACAGCCAGTACTGGATAGAGGTCATGGGACTTGACCGGGACCAGCTCATTATCCATCAGATAGGAAGCCTTCCGGTCTGTAACCATGGTACGAGTACCCAGGGTTACAACCAGGCACAGATCATTCCCGGAGGCAGGCAGGAAATTCTCCTGAACGCAGAGGGGGTTTACTGCCTGATCATCCCTGATGATCCCATGGCCGGGGAATGGCCTTATATGACATTGCTGGAGAGCGGCAGTAACGGGGAATGGCTGAGTGCAGGGGATATTGACGGGGACGGGGACCAGGATGTTTGTCTGTTCATGACAAATACCAAGGAAACGGACAGGAACATAAACCGTGTTACCTGGCTCGAGAACCCGGGAACTGTTGATGGACAATGGAAACCACACGTAATCGGACTGACAAACTATCACGGCGACAAAGTCATTCCTGCGGATGTCAACGGGGACGGCAGGATGGACCTGGTGGTGACCGAGGAAAGATGGCCGGGACTGGATCCTGACGCGGGCATGTACTGGTTCGAAGCGCCAGAAAACCCGGTTCACTGGAACTGGAACAGGCATCATATCGTCACCCAGTATTCCATGAACAACCTGGATGTGGCTGACCTGGACCTTGATGGTGATCCGGATATCGTTACATGTGAACACAAGGGACCGGCTGAACAGGTGCAGATCTGGGAGAATGATGGCAAAGGAAATTTTTTCCTCCACATCATTGACAAAGGAAAGGAAAGCCATGCCGGGGCCAGGCTGGCTGACCTTGACCGGGATGGTGACATGGACATTGTCAGCATTGCATGGAATGATTTCGAATTCCTCCACGTCTGGAGGAACGATGCTATTCTGGATGAATGGCATGGCAGGTCTAATCCTGTACCGCTTGGATTTGGACCTGAAGGGGATTACCGCTATTACCTTCCCGTAACCATAACGGCTGAAGAACAGGAGTTTGCCAATAAAATTGTTGAGATAGAACTGGACCTGGAGCCGTTCGAAAAGGAGATCAATGATTTCCGGATCATCGATATGGGATCCTTGCGGGTGTTTGAAACCAATGAAGCAGGAGAGATCATTGATGAGACGGTATTGTACCAGTATGAAAGGGATCCCGACAATGCCAGGCAGGGTAAGATGGTATTCATGGTTAAGGGCAGGCTGAACAAAGGCAGCCAAAGATTTTTCAGGATTATGATGGGAGCCGAGGGGGGATACTTTATAAATCCCGTATTTACGAAGGTGGTTGATTTTGACAACCAAATTCTGCACCAGGGTCAGCGAAGCTACCAGGTAAAGACCCCGGGCGCCACCTACATGTACCACAGGAACGGTGCCGGTTTCGCCAGCATGATCGACAGGGAGGGCAATGACTGGATCAGTTACAGGCCTGGCGGTGGTTCTGCCGGGGAGTACCGCGGCATTCCTAATATCCGTCCTGCCGGCTTTCATCCCGGTTATGAGAACCTCAGAAGCCGTATCATCCATAGCGGTCCCCTGAAACTTACCTTTGAATCTGAAACAGAGGATAAAAAATGGTCCTGCCTCTGGGAAGTGTACCCGGACTATGCCACTATGACCCTGCAGAAAAAAGATAAAGGCAGCTACTGGCTGCTGTATGAGGGCACACCTGCCGGAAAACTCGATATTGACCGGGATTACTGGGTGCAGTCAAATGGTTTTCGCCGGCCCGTGTCGTCGGACTGGACCGGGGTGCTTCCAAATCCTGAATGGGTCTGGTTCGCGGATGAATCATGCAAGCGGGTCCTGTACCTCGCCAAGCATGAACATGATCAACATCCCGACCAGTTCTGGCAAATGCAGGGGAATATGACTGTATTCGGATTTGGCAGGAAGCCTCATGAGAATCCGGGGACCTACTTAGAGGAAGTGCCTGTTCACCTGACTATTGGTTTTGCAGAAAGCAAGGATTACAATGAAATCAGAAACATCATCAGGGCAGCAATAAAGAAACCGATCATTAAGATTGGCAAAATTCAAAAACTGATGCAATAAGCAAATCAAATACACTGATACGAAACTTTAAATGAAAACAAAACGGATTATTAGCCTGATGGCTCAGCTCTTTATTATTCTTTTACTGATGGGTTGTACATCAACAGTTGTGGACCCTCCTGTCCCAATACACCCAGTGCCGACCGAACGGCAACTGGCCTGGCATGAGATGGAGCAATATGCCTTCGTTCATTTTACCACCAACACATTTACCGATAAGGAATGGGGGTACGGTGATGAGGATCCTGCCATTTTTAATCCAACAAACTTCGATCCCGAGCAATGGTGCAGGGTTTTTAAGGAAGTGGGACTGAAAGCGGTGATCCTGACCTGCAAGCATCACGACGGGTACTGCCTCTGGCCCAGCAAGTATACAGAGCATTCCGTGAAGAAGAGTCCCTGGAAGGAAGGCAAGGGTGATGTGGTACAGGAACTTCGGGATGCATGTGAAAAATACGGTCTTAAATTCGGGATATATCTTTCTCCATGGGACAGGAACCATGCTGGCTATGGCAGTGAAGAATACGTGCAGTATTACAGGGACCAGCTAAAAGAGATCTTTACCAGCTATGGGCCGGTCTTCGAGATGTGGTTCGATGGTGCAAATGGAGGTACCGGATATTATGGAGGTGCTGACGAAAAAAGGAACATTGACAAGAGAACCTATTATGACTGGCCAAGCACCCTGGAAATGGTACGGTCGATGGAACCGGAAGTGATCTTTTTCAGTGATGCAGGGCCTGATATCCGGTGGTGCGGAAATGAAAGGGGATTTGTAAATGAAACGAACTGGAATACCATCAGCACAGATACATTATACGCCGGCAAGGGAGGAATTACTGAAATACTGAATACAGGTTCGGAGGATGGCGATAAATGGATACCGGCTGAAGTGGATGTTTCCATCCGCCCGGGATGGTTCTACCATGCCGATGAAGATGAGAAGGTTAAAACTGCCGAGGCTTTATTTGATATCTATTTAAGCTCTGTTGGCAGGGGATCCAACCTGTTGTTGAACATTCCACCGGACAGAAGGGGTCTTTTACATGAGAATGATGTGAAAGCACTTACCGGCTGGAAGAAGCTCCTGGACGAGGCCTTTAAACATAATCTCGCCTTTGGTAAAAAGGCAACTGCAGATAATGTAAGGGGTGGCAATAATAAATATGCTGCACAAAATATCACGGATGGAGATACGGAAACCTACTGGGCAACTGACGATGAAGTGACCACTGCATCAGTAACCATAGATTTAGGTGAAAAGAATGAGATAAAATATATCTTTGTCCAGGAATACATCAAATTAGGACAGCGTGTCAGGACATTTGATGTCGAAGTTGAAAAGGACGGGGAATGGGAGAAGGTGGCTTCATCCACTACAATAGGCTATAAAAAAATCCTGCGTTTGAGTCCCGTGTTGACCTCAAAGGTCAGGATCAAAATAACCGGATCCAGGGCTTGTCCATGTATTTCTAATTTAGAGGTTTATTAATTTTGTTGAGCTAGCTTTTTGCACATGAATTTATTTAATGGAAACCTGATCACACTTAGATCCAAGAAGAACTTACCAGACCTGACCAGCCAAACTTCAGATTGTTTGCAACAGTTACATACATCTTTAGCTGAAAAAGATCTGCCTTCCAGGGCAATTTACAAGATCATCCTTTTCATGAATAGTCAGTCCCCGGATTACCAGGCAAATCATGTAAAGGACCTCTTGAATCACATTAAAAAAGAACTGCATGAGGAAATCCTGGTAATACCATTGTTCCAGGCTCCATTGAAATGCGATCTGTTGATGGAGGTGCACTATAGTACATCCCCTGAATGGAAGCGTAGTTTTTTCATGCATAGCGCCGGTGCTGTTATTGTATTCAACCGTAATGGTTTATCTGTTGCAAATGGATTTGCTACTTCAAATAGTGGTGATTGCAAAACAGACGCAAGCCTGGTATTTAAAACCCTGCAACAGCAGCTTGACGAGACAAGTTTCGAAATCTCTGATATCACCAGGCAATGGAATTATATCGAAGGTATTGTTTCCCATAAAGAAGATCATCAGAACTACCAGGTTTTCAATGATGCCAGAACCCAGTTCTACCAGGATCATTTCAGGGAGAGGGGATATCCCGCTGCCACTGGAATAGGAATGAAGGCAGGAGGAGTCTTGATTGATTATATAGCCATTAAAGGCAACAATGTTACCAATGTGCCCATTGATAATCCTGTACAGATCCCTGCTCATAAATACCATGAGGACTGCTTAATGGGCCTTCCGACAGGAAACCGAAAAACCACCCCAAAATTTGAGAGAGGCCGTTATGTCTCCCTGCATGGAGAAGAAATTGTTTTTGTCTCAGGCACGGCTGCAATAACAGGTGAAAAAACAGCAAATCCCGAAGATGTAGAACAGCAAACCCGGCTTACCATCGACAATATTGACAGGCTGATATCAAAAGATAACCTGTCGAAAAATATAAGCATATCCCGAGATCTCAAATTCAATTACCTGAGAATCTATGTTAAGGAAAAGAACGATTTTAAGAAGGTGAGGGAAATATGTGAGAACAGGTACGGGAATATTCCCATGGTCTGGCTCCAGGCAAATATTTGCAGGGATGACCTTACGGTTGAGATTGAAGGGACATTGCTTGTCGTGAAAAAAACATAAAAATGAAATATGCCAACCATTTACAGTTACCCATCCTCCTGATAGGGATAACTTTCCTGGTCTCTTGTTCAGGGATTCAAAAATCCGAACTACCACCACCCAACATCCTCTGGATCACTGCCGAGGACATCGGTCCATATTTAGGCTGCTACGGAGACCCCAATGCCATTACCTCAAATCTTGACATGCTGGCTTCCGAAGGGGTTTTATATCAAAATGCCTTTGCCAATGCCCCGGTCTGTGCTCCGGCACGTTCAACCATTATTACGGGTATGTATCCTCCTGGATTAGGAACACAACATATGAGGAGTACGAATGAGGTCCCGGATTTTGTGCGTCTGTATCCCGGCTATCTGAGGGATGCAGGGTATTACTGCACGAACAACCGTAAAAAGGATTACAACCTGATAGAAAAGACCGATGAATGGAATGAATCTTCAGGAATGGCCCATTATAAAAACAGGGCACCCGGACAACCTTTCTTTGCCATATTTAATTTCACGATCTGCCATGAAAGCTGTATTCACAAGACAA
>JAZGGT010000429.1:0-8783 GCA_036480555.1 Bacteroidales bacterium
GGGGTATATACCAGTCTGCGAAGCCCCATTCTCATGACCGGTATTACAACCATTGCCGGGATCCTTTGTTTGCTTTCTCATAAAATGATCCCGGCCAAACAATTGGGTGTGGTTGCGGCAGCAGGTATTGGTTTTGCCCTCTTGCTGAGCCTCTTGTTTATCCCGGCAGCCCTGTCTATTATTGGCAAATCAAAACCTGTCCTGTCAGAGAATCCATCCAGGCAGCGCCTTATTGACCGGGTACTGGTCTCATGCGGTAAGATGGTTAATCGCAGGCCCAGGCAGGTGATCCTGGTGGCCGGGCTGGTAATGCTAATATCAGGAGGAGGTACTTTCCTGCTAAAAGTGGATACCAACCTGGAAAATTTCTTTCCGGAGAAACACCCGGTCAGGGTAAGTGCACAGGTGATCAATGAAACATTCGGCGGGTCACAGAATATTTCCATCCTGGTAGAAGGGGATATCCTGGATCCGGAGGTAATGGGGCAGATAGACCATTATGAAACTGAATTGAAAAAACATCCGGCCGTGGGGAATGTCATGTCAATTGCCGGCATAGTCAGGGAGATCAGTAAAGCAATGAATGATGAGGGAGATCCCTATTACAACGTGGTACCCAATGAGCGGAATGCCCTGGCCCAGTACCTTGAATTATATATGATGAGCGGGGACCCGGAGGACCTGGAAAGGATGGTGGATTTTGATTTCCAGAAGGCACAGGTTATGGTAAGGATCAATGACGGTAGCAACATGGCCCTAAAATCTGTACTCGAAGAGATCAGGCAGCTGACCGGTCCGGGTGTATATCAGACAAGGATTGGAGGGTATGGGCTCATTAGCGTTGATCTGGCTGACCTGGTTGTAAAGGGACAGGTAACTTCCCTGTTGATTGCCCTGCTGGTGGTCATAGTCCTTCTCGCCATCCTGTTCCGGTCTGTCCCGGCAGGATTGATAGCCGCCCTGCCGCTTGCCTTTTCCATGATCATCCTTTTTGGATGGATGGGATACCTTGGCATAAAGCTGGATATCGCCACAGCATTACTTTCCTCTATCATGATCGGGGTAGGGGTGGATTATACCATACATTTTCTCTGGAGGTATAAATCAGAAAGGGAAAAAGGACTGATACCGGCTGATGCAGTCTTAAAAACACTGACTACTACCGGGAGGGGGATCAGCTTTAATGCCCTGTCGGTTATACTTGGGTTCTGTGCATTGCCATTTTCAGTATTCCTGCCCATCAAGGTGTTCGGCTTCCTGGTGATGGTATCCATTTTCTCATGTCTTGTGGGAGCAATGATCATTATACCGGCCCTCGTTTTAATTTTTAAACCTGCTTTTCTTGAGCCCGGGACAAAGTCTGTCAGAATTCAGTTTAGAGAGTGGAGGGGCTGGGCAAGGGGAAGAAAGACGATACCTGCAAATTGAAGATATATTAAAGTTAAAATTTCGAATAATGAGATTCAGTAAAAGAATAAGTATAGCCATGATCCTCGGTGTAGTGGGATTAGCCTTTTTAAATTTTGCCCAGCCCGATGGCCGTGAGATAATGCAAAAGTCGAGGGATGTATCCAAGCTCAAGGGAATGGAAGCCATTTCCACCCTGCGGATCTATGATGCCAAGGGAAGGGAAAGGGTAAGGCAAACTTCCATGGCGTCAAAACTCTTTGAAAGCGGGGCTACCGAAAAAAGGATCATCCGGTTTCTCTCACCTGCAGAAGTCAAAGGGACAGGGATGCTCATTTATGACTATGATGAGAGGAATGATGATATGTGGATCTATATGCCTGCGATAAGAAAGACACGGCGGATCATCAGCAATGAAAAAAGCAAGAGTTTCATGGGTTCGGAATTCAGCAATGCAGATATGTCTGCCCCCAGTCTGAAAGATTTCGATTATACTGTAACCGGTTCAGGGGCTAGTGGGGGAACGGATTGCTGGATTGTTGAGGTGATCCCTGTGAATGAGGATATCATGGATAGGATGGGGTATGACCGCCAGCTTGCCTGGATAGGGAAGCAGGATTTTGTATTGAGGAAGGCTGAGTACTATGATGAAGATGATGAATTGTTCAAACAAATGATTTCCTCCGATGTAAGACAAATAGATCCATCAGGTAAGAAATATATAGCGACCCGGATGGAAATGAGTAACATACAGAATGGCAGGAAATCAGTGATGACCATAGATGAGATCCAGTATAATCCAAACGTAAAGGAAGAGTATTTTACCCTGGGATACCTGGAGAGACTTTAATTAAGTGGATAAATGAGAACAAGCTTGGCAATATTGGTACTGGCATCCATGTGTTTGATGCCTGTCGTGGTGTCGGGCCAATCAGCGGCCCTAACGATCGAGATCGCCAATATCCGGTTTGAGAAGGGATGGATCAGGCTGGGCCTGTATAACCATCCGGACCAGTTTCCTGCCAATCCTTCAAAAACCTATGATTATCAGAAAACCTCACTGAAGGAAGGCATTATGGAGATCATTCTGGATGATATCCTGCCGGGGAATTATGTCATCTCATTGCTCGATGATGTAAACGGGAATGACCAGATGGATTACAGACTGATAAAAATACCCGGGGAGGGATTTGGATTCTCCAACAATGTTAAACCCCGCTTGAGACATCCACCTTATGATCACTGCAGTTTCCAGATCCCTGAAGGGCAATCCATGATCAGGATAGAAATGCAGTATTTAAGGAAAAAGACATAGTTTTCCAACATCTCTGTCAAAGATTTCCCGAATAGACCTCAATCGAATAGTATAGCATGATTTTTATTAAATATTTTTGAAAATATTAGGTTTATAACATAAACTACTTTATATTAGTACCATGTTTATAAAAAATGAGACCTATGGAAAAGACATTAACACCTGAAGAAAGTCTTCGGATCATACAGAAATCAATTTCAAACTCTCGCAAAAACATGCGTGAAGGAAGTTTCTACTACCTGCTCTGGGGCTGGGCCCTGATACTGGCCAGCCTGGCCAATTATTTCCTTATCAGGTATTTAATAGGGCAAGAACGATACGATGATATAATGCTCATGAGCCTGCTTGCATGGGGCGTTTTTATCATTGTTGCAATGATCATACAGTTTGTTTATCAATCCCGCGTAAGCAAGAGGGAGAGGGTGGTGACCCACCTGGACAGGTATATCACAATCCTATGGATCACTGCCGGCCTGCTGATGGGATTGATGGCATTCCTTTCCCTGAAAATCGATTCCTACCCCACACCTTTTATACTTGGTGTTACAGCTATGGCCACAGCAGTTTCGGGATTGATGCTGCGTTTCCGTCCCCTTGTCATTGGTGCTGTCATTTTCCTGGCAGCTGCAGTAATTTCCAGTTTCATGAGAGGCACGGATCAATTATTGGTCTTTGCCGTCGCCATGGCACTTGGTTACCTGATCCCAGGTTATATTATCCGGTCCCTAAAAAACGGTGACAGTGTATAAGGATCTGGATCCGGTACTGCATTCCCAATTGAGGCTGGCAGTGATCTCCATCCTGGTAAGTGTGGAAAAGGCTGACTTTTCTTACCTGAAAAATGAGACAGGGGCGACATCTGGCAACCTGAGTGTCCAGATCACTAAATTGAAGGAAGCGGGTTACGTAAAAGTGAAAAAGAAATTCCAAGGGAATTTCCCACAGACAAACTGCACCATAACGACATTGGGGAAAGAAAGATTTGCAGCCTATGTAAAGGCCATTTCGGGATACCTGAAACCAAGATAGGTGCTTAGCGATCGGGACTATAACTCACGGATCTTTATATTCCTGAACCAGACCTCGCTTGCATGACCAGAAGCAGAGTCACAATGCCGGCAGAAGGATTAATTGGTGTGGAATTGCTCCTTAAGTTGTTCCCTGAGCCAGGCAGGACGGTTGCTCGTGATCCCGTCAATACCGCATTCGATCAGCCTGGCTGCATCTGCAGGGT
This sequence comes from Bacteroidales bacterium, assembly GCA_036480555.1. Lineage (GTDB taxonomy): Bacteria > Bacteroidota > Bacteroidia > Bacteroidales > SM23-62 > SM23-62. The sequence goes on from JAZGGT010000429.1 coordinate 3,957, forward strand.
CATCCACGGTCCATGCAAACATCTTCAAACCTGACCGGTGCACCGCTTCCACGTAATCTTTGCTGATCCCTTTATGACGAAAATTCAAACCTTCCAGTCCCGCTTCACCGGCCCTGCTTATCCACTTGGTCTTGTATGAGCCTGACAGGGTGTAATGCAACCAGTAAACAGGAATGGCAGGAATCTCCTTTTTCATCATCGCACATACCTCGAAGTCAAAACTGATGACCACAACCCGGGATTTTTTTGGGTCGTCCTCCAGCAATGCGACCAGGTATGGCAGGATAAGCGTATCGGTTTTTACCTCGACAAACAGGACCTTACCCTCAGGTACAGTTGCCATTACTTCCTCCAGGAAGGGTATCCTTTCCCCCCTGAACTGATCCATGCTGTTACTTGCATCGAGTGAACGCAAGTCAGATGACATGCTCTCCCTGATCAACATATTCTCACCGGTGGTTCTTTTGGTATCCCCGTCATGGATGACCATGATTCGCTTGTCTTTCGACAGGTGAACATCCACCTCTGCAGCATCTGCTCCTATTTCCCAGGCCAGGTTTACAGAGGCAAGTGTATTTTCAGGAGCATCATGTGATGCTCCCCTGTGGGCAATGATCATGGTTGATGGTTGCTGGAAGATCATAGGGACAATTATCAGGGTTAATACAAATAAGATATGCAGCATGGCCGGAAAAGTTATTCAGTTGAGCACAGTAAAAATAATAAATAAGTATGGCAGCTGCTAATGGATCTTGGAAAGACGGGTTTCCCGTCATATCTTTGATAAACGGAGTATTTAGAGTATTACCATGCTGAGGAAGCAATTGAAGGTCGCTTACAGGAGCCTCTTGCATTTCAGGTTCTTCTCAATCCTGAATATCATTGGACTTGCAGTCGGGATGAGTACTGCTGTATTGCTGATCCTGTTCGTGAGATTTGAGTTAAGCTTTGACCGGTTTCACCCTGATATGGACCAGATGTTCAGGGTTACAACCAAGGTGGAAAGCCGTGATGGCCAGATGCTGTATGTCCCGAACTGCCTGGGATATATCCCTGAAGAATTACACAAAGCAGGATTTTCAGATGTGACAGCATGCAGGTTATTCAACAATCAGTTGAGCATTCCGTACATGGATCGCAGGCAGGGTCCCCTCTGGTTTTTTTATGCGGACTCTTCCTTCTTTGAAGTTTTCGGGTTTAAACTATTATCAGGCGACCCGGAAGCCATCCTGAACATTCCAAATACCGTAGTGCTCACCCAAAGTACAGCAAGGGAGTATTTCAAAGATGAAGATCCCCTTTACCAGCAGCTGGAATTACATGACACGCTCCATACGGTGATGGGTGTTATGGAAGATGTGCCGATGAATTCCCATCTCCAGTTTGACCTCCTGATCTCTTTTATAACATTCGAGCAAAAGGTAGATACCAGGAAAAGGAGCCTGGATTTTGCGGTATACCTCAGGACAGAACCCGATGTAACGGAAGAATATCTTACCGGACTTATCAGCACGATACAGGATATTCAAGTACAACATTATGGTAAATCTGGCATCTTTCTGGAATCCGGACTCCAAAAATTCAGAGATATCCATCTCGGGTCCACCAATTTTACAGTAACCTTTTACAGGCCGGGAGATATCAATGACCTGATCATTTTATTCTCCCTGGCCGTATTTATTCTCCTGATAACCCTTTCAAACTTTATCAGCCTGCTCACAGCCAGCAATGAGATCCGGATCAGGGATATCGGAATGCGGATTGTATTTGGGGCCCAGAAGCGACAGCTGTTGAGCCATTTGACATATGAATCAATTATAATAGGCTTGTTTGCTGCTTTCATTGCCATTGTATTGTTCGAGATAAACCTGGCACCTTTTTCCAGGATTGTGAATACATCCATCAGCCTTCCTTTCTACAAACTGGTCATATTGTTTTTATTATTTATCGCCATGGCTGTATTGTCTGGTTTCTTTACAGGATGGATTCATTTTTTATCTGTGACCCGGTTCGCTCCGGTACAGATGATTACCGGTCTCTCCGTTCACCTGAGAAGAGACAGGTTAAAAACAATCCTGGTCATTCTTCAGTTTGGGATTATTATATTCCTGTTTTCCGTGCTGAGTGTGCTTATCTTCCAGACCCGGTTCATGAAACATGGGGTTTATGGATTTGAAAGGGATGAATTATATGTTTTCTACGAACCCTCCGATTATATCAGGAAGGATTTTGGACCTCTTTCAAAAGATATTTCATCTGTCCCAGGTGTAATTTCTGTCACCGCTTCCATAGGGATCCCGGGAGAAATGCCGGTCATACAAAATGTCTGGGTGGACGGAAATGTGGAGGAAAATGCCATCCTGATCACGGAAGCCAGGGTCAGGCAAGACTATCCTGAAACCTATCGTTTTCAATTGGTTGACGGAGCATTTTTCTCGGTGAAGTCAGTGCATGATACAGGGAGTTTCATCCTGAATGAATCTGCCTGTGAAGCCCTGGGTCTTTCAGATCCCGTTGGATCGGTAATAAATGTGTCTGACCACAGGGATACTGTTATTGGGGTGGTAAAGGATTTTCATTTCCGCTCTCTTCATAACAGGATAGAACCCCTGGTTATCAGCAGATACAATTCCCATTACAGGCATATCACCGTGCGTGCTGTACCTGATAGCCTTAACAGGTTGGTGCAAAATATAGATTCCCTTTTGGGAGCCTATCTGCCCGGGCATGAGTTCATTAAATACCCATTGGGAAAATTGCATGAACGGATGTACCTCGATGAGGACAAGCAGGCCATGCTCTATTCAGGTGGTGCCTTGCTGGCTATTATCATCGGGGTTTTTGGATTGTTTGCCCTGACCACTTATACAACAGTGAGGAGGACAAAGGAAATTGGGATAAGAAAAGCCATGGGTGGGAGTCCCACGAACATATTTTTCCTCCTTGGAGGAAGCATCATGAAGGGGATCCTGATCGCAACCCTCATTGCCACCCCATTTGCATGGTTTGCTGTGAACAATTGGCTGCAGCATTTTTACTACCATATCAATAATGCCTGGCTGTTGATCATCCTGTCCATCCTTGTTGCCATTGCCATTGCCATGATAACCATCAGCTATCATATCCTGAAGATCACCCGGAAAAACCCGGCAGACAGCCTCAGGTACGAATGATCTCCGGGGAGGCGTGATCAATCTTTCTGGAAAGCATCATCAAATGCCTGGCCTGCGGGCTTGAAGTCCATGTCCCTGACAAACTCACAGGCCTCAATGGCACCGTGTTCACGATCCATGCCCGGATCTTCCCATTCCACTGAAAGGGGACCGGTATAATTAATGCGGTTCAGGGCCCTGATGATCTCCTCGAAGTTGGTATCACCGCGGCCCGGACTGGCAAAATCCCAAAACCTTCGCCTGTCCCCGAATGCAATATGTCCGCCAAATACTCCAGCTTCTGTAGGAACATCAGACCATTTGGCATCCTTGATATGCACATGGAAGATCCTCTCGCTGAAACGGTATATGAACTCCACATAATCCACACCCTGGTAACCGAAATGGCTGGGGTCGTAGTTAAACCCAAAGGCAGGATGATAACCCACAGCTTCAAGGGCACGCTCGGCAGAGGCAATGTCAAAGGCGATTTCTGTCGGATGTACTTCCAGTCCATACCTGACGCCCTGCTTCTCAAATTCATCGAGGATGGGGATCCATCGGTCGGCAAAATCCTGGTATCCCTTGTCAATCATGTCATCCGAAACAGGAGGGAATGAGTACAGTAAATGCCAGATGGAACTGCCTGTGAATCCATTTACCACCTTGACGCCAAGCCGCCTGGCAGCAGCAGCTGTTTTTTTCATTTCTTCTGCAGCCCTCTGCCTTACACCCTCCGGGTCACCATCTCCCCAGATATAATCCGGAAGGATGGATTGATGGCGTCCGTCGATGTTATCGCAGACGGCCTGGCTGACCAGATGGGTGGATATGGAAAACAGGTCCAGGTCATATTTTTTAAGCAGTGCCAGTTTCTCCCTGCAATAGGTTTCATCGGCTTTATCAACCTCGAAATGGTCTCCCCAGCAGGCCAGTTCTATGCCATCATAACCGAATGAGCTGGTTTTCTGGCACATGGTTTCCAGTGGAAGGTCTGCCCACTGTCCGGTAAATAATGTTACGGGTCTTGACATATCTCTGATGTGTTATTTAATTCGGGAAATCCAACCATTTATTATCGCTGCCACTTGATTCGATCACACTGTCAATGAACAGCATGCCCCTCAACCCGTCCTGTACGGTCGGGAAATCCTTAGCCTCGGCAGGCGGTTCCTTTCCTTCCAGACGGTGTTGTATACAGGTGGCAACATTGCGGTAAACATTGCCAAAGGCTTCGATCAAACCCTCAGGATGCCCGGCGGGGAAGCGGGTATTGTATTGAGCAATGTCTGAACACCAGGGATTACCAGGGCGGATCACTTCCACGGGTTTGTCCAACCATTTTACAGTCAGTGTATTGGGCTCCACCTGTATCCATTCCAGTCCGCCTTTCTCACCATAAACCCGGATCTTCAGTCCATTCTCCTCACCCGCTGAGATCTGGCTGGCATATATTATGCCCCTGGCCCCGTTATCAAACCTGACCAGTATGTTGCCGTCATCATCCAGCCTCCTGCCTTCAACCAGGGTACTGACATCTGCACAAAGCTGGGTGACTTTCAACCCTGTTACATATTCAGCAAGGTTGAGGGCATGAGTGCCTATGTCCCCCATGCAGTTCGATTTGCCGGAACGTTTTGGGTCCAGCCTCCATTCGGCCTGCATGTTACCGGTA
>JAZGGT010000430.1:0-13329 GCA_036480555.1 Bacteroidales bacterium
GAGGGGGCAATCGCCAGTGGATGCCGTTTTTTTGCCGGGTATCCCATTACCCCTGCGACTGAAATTGCAGAAACAATGTCTTCCAGAATGCCTGAAGTGCAAGGAATTTTTATCCAGATGGAAGATGAGATCGCATCCATGAATGCCATTCTCGGGGCATCCTCTGCCGGAGTAAAATCCATGACGGCAACATCCGGACCGGGGTTCAGCCTGATGATGGAGAATTTTGGACTCGGGATCATGATGGAGATCCCGGCAGTGCTGGTAAATATTCAGCGCGGGGGACCCAGCACAGGGTTGCCGACCATCACCGGACAACAGGATATGATGCAGGCCCGCTGGGGATCTCATGGGGACTATGAGGTAATTGCATTAGCCCCCAGCTCACCACAGGAAATGTTCGACTTTACCATTAAGGCCTTTAATCTCTCCGAAAAATACCGGCTGCCGGTGCTTGTGATGGCTGATGAGATCGTGGGACATATGACAGAAAAGGTAATTATTCCGGCCAAGAAAGACATCCATCTGGTAAGCAGGAAAAAACCCGCGGTCCCACAAAAGGATTACCTGATGTACCAGCCTGAAGAAAATCTTGTCCCTGTAATGGCAAATGCGGGTGATGGATATAAGGTCATCACAACGGGTCTTACCCATGATGAAAAGGGATACCCCGCAATGAATGCGGAAGCTCACGAGAGGTTAGTCAAGCGACTGTGTGACAAGATCTTAAAAAATAAATCGGATATTATAGAATATGAAGAAAGATACACAGAGGATGCCGATATTGTTGTCATTACCTATGGTATTCCTGCCAGATCTGCACTGAGGGCAGTCAAGGATGCCAGGAAGGAAGGAATTAAAGCCGGATTATTAAGATTAATCACAGTATGGCCCTTCTATGAGGAAAAGGTTACCGAACTGGCCCGGAAGACCCGTGCCCTGATCGTCCCGGAGATTAACAATGGCCAGATTGTAAGGGAAGTAGAACGCTCTGCCTGGGGAAAAACAAAGGTTATTCCCATACCCAAATTTGCAGAATTGCATACACCCCAGGAAATACTAAAAGTAATCAAGGAGGTAAGCAAATGATATCATCAGAAGTTCATCCAATGGACGATCTCATCCGGAAAGACAGGATGCCACATATCTGGTGTTCGGGATGCGGTCTGGGTACAAATTTTACCTGTTACCTGGAAGCATTGAAAAAATCGGGCATATCACTCGATAAATGTGTGATCGTATCCGGTATTGGTTGCTCCGGAAGGGCTCCGGGCTATACCAACATTGATTCATACCATACCACCCATGGGAGGGCAATCCCGTTTGCAACGGGATTGAAACTTGCCAATCCTGATCTGTCCGTCACGGTTTTCAGCGGGGATGGTGACCTGTTTGCCATCGGCGGGAATCATTTTATCCACGCGGCCAGAAGGAATATCGATATCAACATTATTTGCATCAACAACTTTAATTACGGTATGACCGGCGGACAGTTCGGATCCACCACACCGCTGGAATCAAAAACGACCACCTCCCCGTATGGAAACTATGAACACCCGTTCAACCTGGTATACGTGGCGGCAGCCAGTGGTGCCGTTTATGTGGCCAGATGGACAACCGTTCATGTAAGGCGCCTGGTAAATTCAATACAGGAGGCCCTTTTAAAAAAGGGATTCACATTTATTGAGATCATATCCCCATGTCCCACAAATTTCGGACGGAGGAACAAGCTCGGGGAAGGGCTGGATGAGATGAAGTACTACCGTGAACACAGTGTGATAAAACATTTTATCGATCCCAAGGAAGCCGACCTTACCCTTAACGGGGAGATAATCGTTGGGAAATTTGTAGATATCGACAAACCGACCTTCCTTGACAATCAACCCGATCTCTCTCAGAAAAAAGAAAATAAAGTTGCCAAGACATGAAAAATATCCAAATTAAAATAGGAGGATTTGGGGGACAGGGCATAGTCCTGGCCGGTTATATTCTGGGCAAGGCCGCCTCCATCCATGATAAGAAAAATGCCACCCTTACGCAAAGTTACGGACCGGAATCCAGGGGAAGTTCATGCAGTGCCCAGCTGATCATCGGAAATGATGAAATTGATTATCCCAAGGTTAGCCATCCCGATATTTTGCTGATCATGTCCCAGGAAGCCTTCGATAAATTTACTCCGGAGCTTTCCAGAGGGGGGACACTCCTCTATGATGAAGACCTGGCAAAACCGACCAATAACTTTGGTAAGACAACAAGGGTTCACTCCATCCCGGCCACCCGGTATGCGGAAGAACTCGGAAAAAAGATTGTTGCGAATATCATCATGCTGGGCTTTTTTACAGCCATTAGTGGAATGATCTCTCCGGATGCCATGAAGAAGTCCATCCGGTCAAGTACACCCAGTGGATTTGAAGAACTTAATGTAAAAGCATTCGAAAGAGGATATGAAAGCGGTTTAACCAAAATAAACAAGTAGCAATGAGTGAAATATCCGAAATAAGGACAAGGGAAGAAACAGATATAATCCTGGATGAAATTATCAGCCAGGCGTATCAATGTTTGGAATGCGGCAGATGCACGGGTAGTTGCCCCATGGTGGAATTGTTTCCAAATGATTTTCATCCACACCATCTTCTGTCGGATCTCACAAAAGATCCTGAGAAAGTACTCAAAGGACCCGAGCTCTGGTTTTGTGCTTCCTGCTATAAATGCAACGCCAGATGTCCTCAGGCACTGGAATATCCCTGCTTTATCATGCAACTCAGAAGCCTGGCAGTCAAAAAGAACGGGATAGTCCCCCTGCGAAAGGCCTTCAACAGGATCAGGATCGGGATACCCTTCCCGGTAAGTTTCCTGTCCGTTTGTATTCATCCGGAGAGAATAGACCTGGAGCCTTCCGTACTTGAAAAACTATACAAGGATCATCAATCCTCGAAGAATAAAGTCAAATTTAGGGCAACCGGACCAAAAATTGGGGTGGTTGGATCGGGACCTGCGGGACTGATGGGGGCTTATGAGTTGAGTAAAAAGGGTTATCAGGTTACCATTTTTGAATCTCATTCCAATCCGGGAGGTATGTTCACAGTGGCCATCCCAGAATACAGGTTACCCTTGAAAATTGTGCAGGATGAGATCAACCTAATCCTGGATTCTGGAATAGAGATCCGGACAAACACGAAATTTGGCCGGGATATCAAACTCGACCAGATGCTCAAGGACAATTACAAGGCAATACTGCTTGCAAGCGGTGCACATGCCTGCAAGGAACTGGGCATCAAGGGAGAAGATTTTCAGGGTGTATTCACTACCCTTGAATTCCTGGCCGCATTGAAGATCAAAAACAAAAAGCTTACCGGTAAATCCGTGGTTGTTATCGGTGGAGGGAATACTGCCATGGATGCTGCCGCTGCGGCCATGCGATACGGGGCAAAGGAAGTAACACTTCTCTACCGGCGTACCCGGGAAGAAATGCCGGCAGACATGAATGAAATAAGAGAAGCTGAAAAGGAAGGGGTACAGATCAGGTTCCTTGAAGCACCAGTGGGGATTCATGGGGTGAAATCAAAATTAAGCCAGCTTGAATGCATAAAAATGCAACTCGGTGAACCTGACCTGACCGGAAGAAGAAGGCCTGTCCCAGTGGAGGGATCGAATTTCATCTTAGAGACTGACAACCTGGTAATAGCCATCGGGGAAAACCCCCAGACTGAATCCTTTCCCGAAAAGATCGCTACCGGAAAAGACGGTACCATACTGGTCAACCCGATGACCATGGAAACAAGCATACCGGGTGTTTTTGCTGCTGGGGATAATGTATTGGGACCTGCAACGGTACCGGATGCCATAATCGGTGCCAGAAGGGCCGCTTCAGGAATTGAAAACTATCTTAAAACATCATGACTGAAAAAGAGAATGGAGAACTCAGGATAGGCGTATATGTCTGTCATTGTGGACTGAATATCGCCGGGTCGGTGGACTGCGAAGCAGTAACTGAATATGCCAGGGGACTTGAAAATGTGGTGATTGCCAGTGATAATAAATATACCTGTTCAGATCCAGGCCAGGATATTATCAAGGATGATATCAGGGAACATAAACTGAACAGGGTGGTGGTGGCTTCTTGCACACCCCGTCTGCATGAACCTACTTTCAGGAAGGCCTGTGAAGATGCTGGACTGAATCCCTATCTTTTTGAAATGGCCAACATCAGGGACCAGTGCAGCTGGGTACATCTGTATGACAGGGAAGGAGCTACTCAAAAGGCCAAGGATCTGGTCAAGATGGCTGTCGCCAGGGCACGGCTGCTGATACCCCAGTATGAAGCAGAAGTGCCGGTCACCAGGAAAGCATTGGTTGTCGGTGGCGGTGTTGCCGGCATACAGGCGGCACTTGACCTGGCGGACCAGGATTACAAGGTGACCCTGGTGGAGAAGGAACCCAGCATAGGGGGCAAAATGGCACAGATCGACAAGACCTTCCCGACCATGGACTGTTCCATCTGCATACTGGCACCTAAAATGAGTGAAGCCGGAAGGCATCCCAATATTACCCTGCTCACCAATAGCGAGGTCAAAGAAGTATCAGGGTATATCGGGAACTTCCAGGTCAGGATCCTGAAAAAAGCCAGGTTCGTTGATGAAAAGGAATGTACAGCCTGCGGGGACTGTGCCGATGTATGTCCCGTTTCCAGTCCGAATGAATTTGATGTCGGACTGGCTACCCGCAAAGCGATTTATACCCCCTTCGCGCAGGCGGTCCCCTCTGCCTACATCATAAACATGGACGACTGCCTGGGGGATGTTCCCATTGCCTGTGGTAAATGCATTGAAAAGTGTGAAAAGAATGCCATCAACTTTGATATGCCCGATGAACTGCTGGACCTGGATATAGGAACCATTATTGTTGCCACCGGCGTGGATGTTTATGATCCTACCGAAATGACGGAATATGGCTATCGCAGGTATGAAAACGTCATTACCAGCCTTGAATTCGAGAGACTGATCAATGCCGGCGGTCCCAGTGGCGGCCACCTGATCCGGCCGAGTGATAAGAAAATACCCAAGACTGTCGGATTCATACAATGTGTCGGTTCGCGGAATGAAAAGAAAGGCAATCCGTATTGCAGCAATGTCTGCTGTATGAATACCATCAAAGATTCATTGCTGATCATGGAACACTGGCCGGATACGAAGATTAAAATTTTCTACCTGGATATCAGGGCATTCGGCAAGGGATTTGAGGATCTTTACAAACGGTCCAAAAGTTCGGGGGTAATGTATATCAGGGGACTCCCATCCGAGATCAAAGAGGATCCTGTTACCAGGAACCTGGTGATCATTTCTGAGAACACCAACACGGGAAAGGTCGAGGAGCATGAGGTGGATATGGCTGTCCTCTCGGTAGGCCTCATTCCTGCAAAAGACAGCTATGTAATACAAAGGCTGTTTACGCTGTCAAAAACTTCAGATGGATTCTTTATGGAATCGCATCCCAAACTGAAACCCGTCGATGCACCCACCCAGGGAGTATTTTTTGCCGGATGTGCCGAAGGTCCCAAAGATATAAAAGACAGTGTTACACAGGCCAGTGCGGCTGCCTCAAGGGCTGGGATACTCATGAAGGCCGGTAAAATCAAGGTGGAAGCCATTACATCCGTCGTCAACGAAGATATCTGTAATGCTTGTGGACTATGTGCACGGGTTTGTCCTTACAATGCCATAGAAGTGGATCCCAAAAACAAGATCCCGGCCCATGTCATAGAAGCCGCCTGTGCAGGTTGTGGCACATGTGGGGCCGAATGCAGGCATGGCGCCATTACCATGAGGCATTTCACGGATGAACAGATTCTGGCACAGGTTGATGCTGTTACGGAGGTGGATGCAGATAAGAAAATAGTCGCCTTTTGCTGTAACTGGTGTTCCTATGCAGGTGCTGATTTCGCAGGTGTCAGCCGTATGCAATATCCACCCGAGGTCAGGATCATAAGGACCATGTGCAGCGGAAGGATTTCGGAGGAATTCGTGTTGCATGCCTTCAGGCGCGGGGCGGCTGCCGTACTCGTTGCTGGCTGCCACCTGAATGATTGTCACTATATCGATGCCAACTACCAGACTCTGAAAAGGGTAGAGAAGCTCTGGAAGAAACTGGAGAAGATAGGCATTGATAAAGAGCGATTACAACTGGCCTGGATCAGTGCTGCGGAAGGAGAAAAATTTGCCAGCAAGATAAAGCAGATGAAGGAAATTATTGATGGTGTATCTGAAAGAGAGATCAAGAAAACCATTGAAGTGCTTGTATAATTATCTATAAAGCATTCAAATTCAATAATTCCGGCTTAATAATAAAGTTAAGGTAATCTTGTTTTATCAGCTCAATACTATCAAGGCTTCTTTGTAGTTTCAGTACCCTGATAATGTATTCCGTTTTTTCGCCGATATGAAAGGCACCAAGTGCAGTATCGAATTCGCCAAGGGCAACATTTACGCTAATCCGCCTGGTGATCTCCTCAAATAAATCCCATTCAATCTTGTGCGGGAGCCTGAAATATGCCAGCTCCCGTGTTTTTTTGTCAAAATAAATACCCTTGCCAACCTCCTCGAGAGAAAAATATTTCTTGAGTTTAATGACTCCCCTTTCTTTGATCAAAACCCTGTTCATTGACATCTCAAAACCATGGTCAGTAAAGAGGTTCTGAATGTCCTTTATCAAACAGCCCTTTTCAGAGATTTTAATCCTGATCACCGGATGGGTTAGTCCCGAGACATAAATATTCCCTTCTACGGCATCAAAACATCGATCAGGCTTCAATCTGATCTTGTCAGAGGCCCTGATGATTGCATCCAGTGGATAATCCTCCTCCATTACCATGAAATAAAAGTCAGGCATATTCCTCAATGGCATTTTATCCTGTAAGCCATGAAAAGGCCTCCAGATTTTCAACACAAATGATCCCGGCAGGATATTCTTTTCCACGGTTGTAAGAAATTCTTTCTTGTATATACAACCATAAATTCTATCTATATTCTTCATAGACAACTATTTAATGATTATTGCAAGGCAATAGAGAGAATTGTAATTGGGAAGAAAATTTACAGGCATTGCAAAATTAATCAAAAAAAGCTTAAAAGCCCAGTAGTCCGATCCCACCCATCTGTTTATTCTTAGATTTTTGTACATTTACTCAGCTCTGGAATGAAGGCATTACCAAACATATCTTCACTTAACAGTGCATATCTTTTCCAACTGGAAAAACACCGGATTGATCCTGACAAGCAACTCCGGCTTCTCAACCAATTCCTGCTTGAACATAATTGTACCTTCAGTGGCAAACCCATGCCCACCTTACTGAAACCTAATTTCGTTTCCAAAAAACAATCGCAGAAACTGAAACTAACGGTCGAAGTAATGAGCACCGCACTGGACAAATTCATTGATCTCTACATGGGGAATGAAGAGGTTCGTCACATTATGAAATTTTCGCTACTTGAAAATGAGCTCTTCGGGATTGAACCCGGTTATCAGAAACCGCTGGTTATCTCGAGGCTGGATGCCTTTCTGAATGAATATGCTGTAAAGTTTCTTGAATTCAATTGCGATTCACCTGCAGGTATTGCCTATGCCGATGTCCTGGAAGATGGCTTCAGAGAACTTTTCAGGGAATATCCTTTATTCGAGAGCTGGAAAATTAGCTATACGAAGAGGCAGGATCTACTCCTCAAATCTTTGCTGCTATGCTATGCTGAATACCGGTCCAAGGTCAGGTCTCTGCCTGAAAATCCCGTTATAGCCATTGTGGACTGGGAGGAGGTTTCTACCTATTCTGAATTTCAGCTGCTGGAAAAACATTTTTCAGAGAAGGGTTATAAAACCGTAATTGGAAGTCCCCAGCAATTCAAAATCAAAAACGGCCGGGCCACGGTTCGTGATGAGGAGATACATCTGGTATACAGGCGGGTAATCACCCGAGAACTGCTCCAGAAATATGACCAGGTGGGTGAATTCATCCAATGCATAAAAGACGGGCTGGTTTGCTGTTGTAATTCATTCAGATCTTATATCGTGGGGAATAAAAAAGTGCTTGCCCTCATTTTAGATCCCCGGTTCCAGGGAATATTCAACAGGAAGGAGCTAAATATGATCAAAGAAACCGTTCCCTGGACAGAAATTCTTGCGGATAATGAAGTAAGCTTCAGGGACAAACGTGTCCATCTCAGGGATTTCATCCTCGAAAACAAAGACCTGCTGGTGCTTAAGCCCGCTAATATGTATGGAGGAAAAAATGTTTATATAGGCCTGGAAACCAGCCAGGAAACCTGGGAAAGGGTAATGAACCAGCAAATTGAGGATGAGTCCTGGGTGGTCCAGGAATATGTGGATATCCCTACAGATATTTACCCGGAAATCGGGGATGGGATTTCCTTTAAAAGAAAATTTGTGAATATTAATCCTTTCGCTTTACAGGGAAAATACAGCGGGGCCATCACCAGGGTGTCTGACAGCGCCGTTATCAATGTAAGTGCCGGTGGCGGGCTCGTTCCAACCCTGGGTGCAGATCTGGTCGACACACAGCTCAAATAATGGAACTAAGGCAGTACTCTCTCAATGAAATCAAAGAAAAGCTGTGGAATGGTGAGCTCCCATTCTCGGGCATTACCGAACTGGGATCGAGTGAATTCCATTTTGAGGCGCCTGCCTTCCATGCAGGAGTATCTATGCATTCCGGCCACCGTGTCAGAAAGGAAATTCTTGAGATCCTGGCAGTTTCTGAAGAAGATCGCTACCGTGAGGAAGATCCCTTTATGGACAGGTTTATATCAGATTTCCCCATAAGGATCTGCGGTAGGGATTCCCGTTTTGAGTATGACCTGAACCGGAATCCCTACAGGACCCTTTATGATTATGATAAACCTAAATGGGGACTAAATGTCTGGAGAAGGGAGGTTACGGATGAAGAACGGGCCTTTAGCATCAAAAAACACCGGGAATTCCACGAGTTGCTTGAAATGGTATGCAGTTATCTCCTCCAACAACACAGGTATGCCCTTTTATTCGACCTGCATGCCTATTGTTATCAGAGGGAAACCAGGCAAGCCTGGCATGAGGATGAAGGGCCGGAGATCAATATCGGGACCGGGGCAGTTAACCGGGAAATATTTGAGCCTGCCATCACATGCTTTAAAAGTAATCTACGGAGGACAAAGATCAGTGATCGCCCCCTGCGGATCTCTGAAAATAAAATATTCTTTGGAGGCTACCTCTCCAGGCATCTCAGCAGGATATACCATGAGCGATTGCTTGTACTGTCCCTCGAATATAAAAAGATCTTCATGGACGAATGGACCGGAACACTTTACCAGGATGTGCTGGATAAACTGACCCGGGATTTTAACAGGGCAGTGGACAGGGCCGTTGAAACCTGTTTGTCTTCGCTTTGGGATATTTGACAGGAAATACTCGATCGTTTATTCAAGATTTGCTAGAAGATATAACGAACTCCCAGCTGTGCCTGCCACCTTGAGCTGCTCAATCCTGAATCATCGATATAGAAGATATCTCCAGACGGTTTCTCGAAAGTGAACTCAGAGCTTGTTCCATCCGCGGCACGGCCTTCATGGGAGATCAGCTCGTACTGTCCGAAAGAAGTATAGTATTTGCGTCCCCACTTATTGTTCAGCATATTCGTGAAATTGAAAATATCGAATGTGATCTGAAGTGTGTGCCTTCTGCCGCCAGCTTCGATAAAGAAATCCTGCATCAGCTTGATATCAAGACTGTGTTCGAATGCAAGCCGGTCGCCATTCCTCTCAGCGTACTTACCCCTGTTATCCTTAAGGTAAGGCTGAGAATTAATGAAGGCATCCAGGTCTGCCCACTGCTCAGCGTCGGAGACAAAATCTTCATCACCCGGATTGCCAATATCAACCAGGTTGATGTCGTTTTCAGAGGCGGGGATATAGAACAGGTCACCCAATGCATCCCATTGATCATCCTGGGCAACGTTTTCGTTATAGATCCAGGAGAAGCGCTGCCCGGACTGTCCGTTATAATAAAGAGATATGGTTGTTCTGCCAAAGTTCAGATACTCCCTGGAATAGGCAAGGAAACCTACGATCCTTGATCCAAGGTCAAAATCCGCAAAACTGAGGTCAAGGTCGTTACGGCCCCTGACATGTTCCATATACCTCCACTGTGAGCTGTTCTGGGATGAAGTAGCATCATTCATTGTCATGGCTCTTCCATAAGAATAAGCCAGGCTTCCTGTGAAACCTTTGTAATAAGGCTTCTGTACCTGAAGTGTCAAGTTATAGGTATAACCTTTGTTGGTGTTGGTTCCCACAATTATATGGTCATAGGCAGATTCGATCTTGCTTCCGCCGTCGAACAGGGGCCTTACATCATTCCCGTTGCCCGTTTGGTTCTTCGATGATGGCCTGAGGTTGACATTATAATAGATCATATTATTGACGGTCTTGGAATAGATCCCTTCAATGGTGCCGATCATACCCCAGGGAAGCTTACGGTCGAATGCGAGATTTGCCCTGAGCACCTGCGGTAACTTGAAGTTTTCGGCGAACAGGTCAATCTGTCCACCGCCCCCTTCCTTCACTGCCGGAGCCGGTTGGTTGTCCCACTCAGGATAATCACTTAGCCTGTAGGTGTCATATTCAGTAAGTGAGCCTTGCATTAAGCCGTTGTTGGTGTATGCACCACCGGGCCATACAAGTGGCAACCGCCCGGTGAACAGTCCGATACCACCACGAAGCTGGTTCGTCTGGTCTCCGGTCACATCCCAGTTGAAGCCAACCCTCGGAGCGAACATGAACTGAGGCTTGGGCATCTTACCGGATTTTGCTCCATAGGTCTCATTCCCGGCTGCATTTATCTTGGCCAGTGTTGTATCGAACTGATCGATCGCCATCGGATCATCCAGGAAGATCGGTATATCTACCCTTAGTCCGGCAGTAAGTTTAAACTGGTCGGTCACCTGGAATTCGTCCTGCACATAAAAACCTGGCTGCATAACGGAGAATTCTGCTGCCGCCTTTGTTCCATCACCCGGTACATCATCAACAAGAGAATAACCCAAGCGGTAACGGTTGGAAATGTTGTCTCCCAGGAAATCTTCGATGTTACTGAACCTGTACTCCCCCCATGCCCTTCTCATGAACAGATTATAGGTCTTGCCATATTCCAGGTTTGCTCCGACGGTGATCGTATGTTTCCCCTTATAAATGGTAAAGTTTTCGGTAATGGTCAGGATGTCCTGGTCGAGTTTGTTACCCGTTGAGTACTGTTCAGATCCCAGCCAGATATCGGCTGTTCCATCCTCGATATTAATTGAAGGGAACTTATCTCCCATTTGTCCCCTGTCATCCCTTACCGAAGTGAAAGTTACCATAAGGCTGTTGGAATAACCGGACAGGTTAGATTTCAGTTCGATGGCTGAGGAGTTTGTAACCGAAGGGAAATATTCTCCCTGGTTGTAGAATGCAATATAACCGTTGTTTGATCTTGAAGGTTTGAGGGCTTCATTATTTGTATAGGAATGCCTCGCCATCAGCTTATGCTTGTCCGAGATATTCCAGTCAAGCCTGAACAGGATCTTGTCCGAGTTAAGCTCCCTTGTATTGGCAGTATATCCTCCCGGATCATACCCGTAATTGGTGACCATGTAATCCTGGATAGAATTGATCTGGGCCTCTGTGGCATTCCCACGGTAATCAGCCTGGTTAAATGTAAAGGGCTGGGGAGTCTGGTCGCGCTGTAACTCTCCGCTCAGAAAGAAGAACAACTTGTTCTTGATGATGGGAGCACCGATCCTCAGTCCCATAGTATTCCCCGTAAATGGATCAAGCTTTTTACGTTCAGCACTCTCGCTATCGGTAGGGGTTTTTCCCGCAAGTCCTTCATTCCTGAAAAAGTAATATGCAGAACCCTTCACCTGGTTGGTCCCCCGACGGGTAACGGCATTGATCCCGCCACCAACGAATCCACTCTGACGAACATCAAAGGGAGCAAGGACCACCTGAAACTGCTCGATGGCATCCATGGAGATGGGCGTACCACCTGTTTGTCCGCCGTTCGTTCCTGATGCTGCGAGGCCGAATACATCGTTGTTTACTGCTCCGTCGATCGAGATTGAGTTGTAACGGTTGTTCATACCGGCAATATTGATAACATTGTCGCCGGAAACGCTTGCCTGGGGTGTAAGACGGGCAAAATCCGTCATATCCCTTCCCAGGGTCGGCATGGCTTCGATCTGCTCGACGCCGATCACGGTTTCAGCACCGGTGCGATTCCCGTCAATGATGTTGTAGTCATTGGTCCGGCCAACAACCATTATCTCTGCAATGACAATGGATGTTTCCGACATGTCCACGTTCACCCGGTAGGTTTGTCCGAGGGTAAGAAAAATATTGCCCTGTTCATAATGCTCGTATCCGACATAGGAAACCCTTAAGGTGTAAGGGCCTCCTACGTCCATGTTCGGGAGATGGAAATATCCGTCGGCGTCCGTGATGGTTCCAAACTGGGAGCCTGTGCTCTTAAGGATAGCCACAACCGTTGCACCGATCAGGGGACCTTCACCGGGGTCATTGATCTTACCATTCATACCGGCTGTAGTCACCCCCTGTCCAAACGCTGTTGTCATAATCCATGACAGTATAAATATCCAAATGAGATTTCGAAAAGATGATTTCATAATCTTGGTTTAAGGTTCTAAAATTAATTAAAAATGAAAAAATCATTAGCACAAAACACCAGGTATTTAAGGCAATATTTTGTAAAACATGTTATATTAATTTAGACCATCTTTAATTGGTTCCTTTAGACCTATGGTTAAATCATCTATATGGAACTGCTGCCTGCCTTTGTTCCAGATATATACCTTAAGAATATCATTCGGTGATTTCCACTCTGGCAATGCATGTTCGAATGAAGATTCCTCCCATTCATGAAACATAACGGGGCGAATCTCCCAGGCCTGGTAAAAAAATATCTTCTCTTTTTTCTGCAGGGAAAGTACTAAAAGGGGAGGATTCTCCTGAGGTGCTGAATTAAAATGATGAAAAATGCTTGCAGAGATCCTGGCTCCTTCCGTCGTATTCAGGTCTTTTATTGGCATCTCTATCCCCGGGCTGAACTCATTTGCTTCATTCATCAGATAAGAATATGATCCGGAACGAACGATTTCTCTGCTGAAATACAGGCTGTCGGGTGCATGACCTGAATATTCAAAATCGAAGTATGCGAGCACCCTTTCACGGTATGAAGCAGCCTTTTTGATGAGTAGTTGTTCCAGGATTACCCTGTTATCAGTTTCTTGCT
>JAZGGT010000431.1:0-26140 GCA_036480555.1 Bacteroidales bacterium
ATTGGACCCCATTCCAACGGGATGTCTGCAAAGAGCTTCAGGCTGCCTGCAAACAGCAGGAAATCAGGCTCGGATTTTACTATTCCCATTGGTGGGACTGGCACGAAGAACATGCCGTTGCCGGGCCGCCAAACGGTCCGTTTCGTGACAACATCTGGGATTTCCCCGACAGGTCGAATAAACAGCCGGATATATACATTGATGGCAAGTCCCTGCCGCAGGTTGAAGAACTGGTATCCAATTATGATCCATACATTATGTGGTTTGACGTACCCGATGGCATCAGCCGGGAACAAAGTTTTAAATTCCTGAAAGCAGTACGCTCAAAAAATCCAGATATCATTATCAACAACCGGATCGGCAATGATATGGGAGATTATGGCACGCCTGAACAATACATCCCCAGCGGGAGTTCCACCTTTGAAGTTTGCATGACTTTAAATGATACCTGGGGTTATAAATATTATGACCATGAATGGAAGTCAGCCAGAATCATTATCCAGAACCTGGCAGATATCGCACATAAGGGAGGAAACTACCGTTTAATGGTAGATGCACATCAAAACCCGGTAAACTGTTTGTACATGTTTTTGAATGGCCGGATAACCGGGAGCTGGTTATTCCCGGCATTCAGAGCAAAATTAATAAAGTGTATCTGCTGGCTGATCCCGGGCAAAAATCTTTAAATTTCAAACAGGAGGATGGGGATTTGATGTTGGAAATAATTGCAGCCCGGCTGCCTTCCGAGGCCTTTCATGAACATAATACAGTAATTGCCATTGAATACGAAGGTGACCTGGAGACCGTTGAAGAGCCCTTATTGGTTGATCCATCATACCGGACATGCCTGACCCCTGATATGGCAACATTGACGGGGGGAAATCTTGCCTTTTCGTTTCATAATGTATGGCACGACCTGAATAGAAGGGGGTATCATGTAGACAATTGGCACGAATTAGATGCAACCATGAACTGGCAGGTACGCAGTATTCGAAAAGGTCAATATGAAGTACATATTAAATATGGTGCACCTGCAGGATGTGAGCTTAACGAATTCGAAATAACTCTGGATGACCAGGTATTGGAGGGTAAGGTTCAGAATACCGGGGGCTGGTACTCGTATCAATCATATTTTGCCGGAGATCTTGAATTTGATGTGGCACATGAATTAACCCTGACAATAAAACCCAAAATACTTGCCGGATGTTCTTTAATGAACCTGAAGGAAGTAAGTTTGGTACCAATTATTAAATGATGATCTTACTTAGTTTAATTATCTGATAAATTCCGTACACTATAAGCGGTTTCCGACCTCGGTCAAAATAGCCACATCTTCTTCGGGGATAGAGCCGTCGGCTTTGGGACCAATGTTCAACAACAGATTTGCATTCAATGCTTCGGCATCTTTCAGCATTTGCATGACCTCATCGGGCGGCATATGCTGCCCGTCCACATGTTCATTATATCCCCATGCGTGGGGCTGAAGGGTGGTGCATATCTCACGGGGTCTGTTTTTGTTTAACTCATATACCATGTTCGCTACTTCAAATTGGGTTCCAACCCTTTTTGATGCATTCCGTTCGGGGGCCATGAAATCCTCATCCCCGTTTGCGCCCTGTTTAAAGGATATCAGTGCATGTGGACTCAAAGAGCGCACGAGGGCATAGGTTTCTTCGATCGGGAACAGGTCGGGCCTGCTGTAAAAACCCATGATGGGGTCGAACCAGATGCCTGCAATGGTGGGATACTGGGTCAGGAGTTCTTTCATGTGTTCATGTACATAGTCAACATAGATCCTGAAATCTTCATCTTTCTGGAATTTGTATTCAGGTTGGGGCTCGGGATATGCAGGTCTTGCATTTTTCCAGCCTGCTTCCCTTGCATAAAAATAGGGGTACTTCCAGTCAGCGGCGTAAGAATAATATAAAAACAGTGCCAACCCTTTCTCCTCGCACGCCGCTGCCAGTTCCCCGATCAGATCACGGCCGCATGGTGCATCCAGGCTGTTAAAATCGGTTTGCTGGGTCCTGAAAAGGCAAAAGCCATCATGGTGTTTGGATGTGATGGTAATGTACTTCATGCCAGCCTTGAGGGCCAGGTCGGTAATGAAATCCGCATCAAAGTTTTCAGCTGTAAAAGTATCTTTCAGCTTGGCATATTCCTCCACGGGTATGGTGTCACGCAATTGCACCCACTCCCCTTTGGCCAGCTGGGCATATAAACCGTAATGAATGAACATGCCAAATTTCGCATCTGTGAACCATTTTAAATTGGTCTCTCGTGGATTTTCGGTATATTCCTGCTGGAAGTCTTTGAGATAGGATGGGATTGATGCTGTTTTATTATCGGTGCAACTGTATACAAACATTAGTGATAATAAAATGGCTGGTAAATAGTACAAATAGTTTTTCATAATGATGGCATTATTTCATACAAATTACAATATATGTTATTTCAATGAAAAAATTCACAAGACTAATTTTTATTAGTATTGTCGCGGCACTGGGAGGTCTGCTTTTTGGCTTTGACATTGCCATCATTACAGGTGCCGGTCCCTACCTGGTTGAAACCTTTGAGCTAAACAATATTCAGGAAGGCTGGGCATATAGCTCCCTGCTGTTTGGATGCATAATCGGGGCTGCTGTTGCCGGGAGAATCACTGATGCTATCGGACGAAAGAAAATTCTGATTATCGTGGCGGTTTTGTTTGCTCTTACATCCATTGGATCGGCTTTGGTTTTTAATCTTAATTCACTTGTCCTTGCCCGCATTAGCGGAGGTATTGCGGTGGGAGCTGCTTCTACCGTGTCTCCCATGTACATTTCTGAGGTCACACCTAAACGTTACAGGGGAAGCCTTGTGTCTATGTATCAATTGTTTATAGTAACAGGCATTCTGATATCCTACCTGATAAATTATATGCTGAATGACATTGGAGAAAATAACTGGCGCTGGATGTTTGCAACTGGTGTAGTTCCTTCCTTGTTGTTTCTGATAATGCTTTTTCTGGTGCCTGAAACGCCCCGATATCTCTACAAAAAAGGAGCGAAAAAACGGGCATTGGAAGTTCTCGAAATGGTCAATTCTCAAGAGGAGTCAGAAAAGCAAATCAATGAAATCGATGAGAGCCTGCAGGATAGCTCTGCTGGATTCAGGACACTTCTTGATCCATCCCTGCGAAAAGTGATGCTGGTAGGTATTGGACTTGCCATTTTTGTTCAACTATCCGGTATAAATACGATCATTGACTATGCCCCGAAGATTTTTACCACCGCCGGATGGAGGCTGGATGCAGGTCTGTTTGCCACTTTTGGCCTGGGAATAGTCAATTTCATTTTTACCTGGGTTTCCATCCTGGTCGTCGACAAATTCGGACGCCGACCGCTTTACATAGTCGGGTCACTCGGACTGGCACTGACTTTATTATGCCTTTCCATCCTTGACTTTTCAGGTAATTTCAAAGGAATACCAGTGTTGATCATCATCATGGTTTACCTTGCTTTCTTTTCATCATGTATCGGTCCTGTATTCTGGACCTACATGTCAGAGATCTTCCCCAACAGGATCCGAGGAACAGCCCTGTCTGTGCCTGTTTTTACACAATGGATCTTCAATGCACTGGTAGTCCTGGTTTTTCCTTTAATGTTGACAAAACTGCAAAGCAGTTACACTTTCCTTATTATCTTTATCATGGCCGCAGGACAATTATTGTTTTCCTTGAAATATATGAAGGAAACCAAAGGGAAATCCCTGGAAGAAATTGAGGGCCTGTGGAAATAAACACATAATTTGAACCAAAAAATAGAAAAATGAAAAAAACAGTTTTTAATTACATGCTATTATGCTCACTGCTGAGCTGCTGCACTCCCGGGACAGTTCAAAATCCGGATGCTCTCTCCTTACTGGCTGAATTGGATAAGGAGGCACCATTGAATCAATTGTCCAAAAAAGAAAAGAAACTGGGATGGGAACTCTTTTCAGATGGCAATACATTTAATCACTGGCATGGCTTCAATATGGAGGAGGTACCCGATTGCTGGGTAATCGAAGACGGAGCCTTTAAGGTACTCACCGAGGGTGGCAAAGAAAGTAACAAGGGACTGGTAACGGATAAGGTGTACAAAGACTTTGCCCTTGCACTTGAATTCAAAGTGGAAAAGGCTGCCAACAGCGGTATCATTTTCCAGGTGGCAGAGGACCCAAAATACACCTACGCATATGAAACCGGTCCCGAATACCAGGTGATTGATCATGAAGGCTGGCCGGATACCTTGTCTGACTTGAATATTTGTGGCGCCAACTATGCCATGTACGCACCGAAAGCAAAACCATTTAAACCTGCAGGTGAGTGGAACCAGGCATTCCTGATGGTCAAGGACAATAAGGTAACCCAGATCCTGAATGGGGAAATCGTTGTTGAGTATGAGAAATATTCAGAGGAGTGGACGAAGTTACGGAACAGCGGCAAGTGGAGTAATTACCCGGATTATGGGAAATTTGATGAAGGCCATATTGTTCTGCAGAACCACAGCACCACTGTCTGGTACAGGAATATTAAACTGAAAGAGTTGTAAACCACCAAACACACTCAAAATGAAGAATATTAAATCTTCAAGGCGTGAATTCGTGAAACAGGCTGCCACAGCAGCCGCAGGATTTACCATTGTTCCAAGTTTCACCGTAAGCGGTCTCGGGCATAAACCCCCCAGTGATAAAATGAATATTGTGGGCATAGGGATTGGCGGAAAGGGCCATCCAAACCTGCTTGCAATGAATACGGAAAACATTATCGGGCTTTGTGATGTGGATTGGAAATACGCAAGAAAATGTTTTGATGAGTTCCCGAAGGCAAAAAAATATTATGACTGGAGAAAGATGTTTGATGAATTAGGTGACTCAATTGATGGGGTTATGGTTGCCACCGCAGACCATACACATGCTATCGTGGCAAGCCATGCCATGGTGATGGGTAAGCATGTTTATTGCCAGAAACCGCTTACGCATTCTATTTACGAATCAAGATTATTAACAAAGCTGGCTGCAAAACACAAGATTGCTACACAAATGGGCAACCAGGGGAATTCCGGAGATGGGGTAAACCAGGTTTGCGAATGGATCTGGAAGGGTGAAATCGGTGAGATCAGGGAGGTACATGCATGGACCAACCGGCCTATCTGGCCACAGGGACTACAACGTCCAGCAGAGCAAATGAATGTGCCGGAGACCCTTAATTGGGACCTTTTCATCGGTCCCGCACCCATGCGCCCCTATCATGAAATTTATACCCCCTGGAACTGGCGTGGCTGGTGGGACTTTGGTACCGGTGCTTTCGGGGATATGGCATGCCATATACTGGATCCTGTTTATCGTGCCCTCATACTGGAATTCCCGAATTCGATCAGCGGTAGCTCGACGCTCCTCAACACCGAGAGTGCACCGCAGGCGGAAAAAGTAAAGTTCTCATTCCCGGCTCGTGCACGCAAGGGGAAGGTTAAAATGCCAGCGGTAGACGTATATTGGTATGATGGAGGATTGCTTCCGGACCGTCCTGAGAGCCTCAAAGATGGAGAGAGTTTGTTGTCCGATTCCATGGGTGGTTGCCTGTTTGTTGGAACAAAAGATACCTTGCTATGTGATACCGGCGGATTTCACCCCAGGTTGATCTCCGGACGGGTACCGGATGTCGAACCATATCTACGCCGGATTCCCGGGGCCGTTGGATATGTGGACGGTCCGCACGAACAGGATTGGATCAGGGCCTGCAAGGAATCCCCTGAAAACAGGCTTGAAGGCAAATCAAATTTTGATTATTCCGGCCCCTTTAATGAAATGGTTTTGCTGGGTGTCCTGGCCATCCGGCTCCAGGGCCTGAACAAGACCCTGATATGGGATGCGGAAGCTATGGAGTTCACTAATATTTCAGAAAATGAAGGGTTCAAAGTGGTGACTACCGATGAGTTCAGGGTAATTGACGGACACCCGCACTTTAACACGGAATATACGTCCCTGAATGCCCTGGAAACAGCAAAGGAGTATATCAGACACCCCTACCGGGAAGGATGGGGATTGCCGGATATGCCTTAGAATTCTTCCAATAGGTTTGCTTCTGTTACATTCTGGTTCTCCGTATTGATAAGTAAGGTTTTAATTTCAAATCCTTTAAGTTCAACAGTTTGATCCAGGTTCATTGAGGGGATTAGAAGCCTGGTGCTCCGGTCAGAACCTGTGGGCTCAAAAAGCCGGACAACAAGGTCATTCCCCTGCTGCGATTTCTTAACTGCAGTAACCTGGACAGCATCATCGCTTAGCTGCAACAGCATACCCGCAGGCTTTTCCTGCCCGGAAGGGAAGAAGGATACTGCCATAGGTTCTTCATTAAATACCAGAGCTTCCCTGTCGACAAGAGAAAGACGTTCGGTAGCATCACCGGCACTGATCCGGAAACGGAAAAGCCTTTCCCCCTGGTCAATCCTTGGTGAAAAGCGGTCCTGGGGTACAAATTCACGCTTCCCATCTGTTAAAGCGGAATATGCCGGGGATCTGACCAGAGAAATTCTCAGTTCATTATCCTTAAAATCACATGCATAGGTTCCATTATTGAGAACACTTAAAGCCTTTTCTTCATCCAAAACTACAGCTATCCACTTTTGGGCAACAGATTCTGTTCCATCCACAGGGAGTTCCTGGACACCATAAGCAACCTGTCCGAGGACTTTCTGTGTTTCCATCTGAACCGGTAAAGACAATTTCAACATCTTGTCTTTCTCGTTCCAGAATACACGGGTTTCCACATCAACCCAGGATCCCTTCTTGGGAAGGTAATATCTCTGAACCAGATAGGAATCATTATATCCAAAGGTTGCTTCCACGACGGTCCGGACATCCCCGTCTTCGATAATCCGAACAGGGGCTATACTATTTGCATTTACGCCTGATATTTCTGCACTTTTTTCAGGGGACAGGAGGGAAAAACTGCCAACTACATCGCGAAACTCGGTATACCTCATTCCCCAGGGATCGGGATTGTGAGAGATTATTATTGGTTTAAATGCACCAGCTGTGAGAAAATCTTCACCATCCACTTTAAATACATCAATCAACCCGGTTTCCTTATTGATCTCTACCTTAAGTTCATCGGTATTAAAATGAATAGAACCTCCTGTCTCATCTACAACCGGAGCGGGTTTTTCCGGCAGGAATTCCACCCTGCAATCAAAACGGTTCATTTGAAAAGGAGCCAGGGTTGCTTTGAAAACAACACGTTTTCTCCAGTCTACATATAGATTACTCTTTTCATGCTCCACCTGGGCAGGAATTTCCTGACCATCCTGGAATACATGGATATCTCCAAAATTCCCGCTCCAGTTAAAATCATGAAGATTGAGTTCGCATTCCAAAACATTGTCCACAGGGAAAGGATGAGGGTTATAGACCAGGATTGGAATTTCACCTTCCCTGGCAACTTCCTGCCCCCTTGCAAATGCATAAAAAGCCTTCGTTTTTATCCTCGAGAGGATTTCTAACCCGTAATCCATTAACCGCAGGGAAGTCTCTTCAACCGGCTGGATGGATGAACCTGGCAGGATATCATGAAATTCACTGGCGGCAAGCGTTTTCATGGCTTCATCCAGTTCTGGGGACGGATACTCCATGAGTCCATATACCCAGGCAGATGTCACCATTTTCTCAGTGGCAAAGAGCTCATTTTCCAATTCCCGGTGCTTTTGCTTGATCCTGATCTGCGAGGTATAACAACCGGGAAATACCGGGTTGATATCATCTGCATGGACCGGTAAATTATCCTTCACCACCTTTATTTCTGCAAAGTAGTTTTCAGGCTTAGAATGGGTAATATTAACATCCCTTTTCTTCTCAATTAACTCGCTTATTTCCTGGAGATCTATCCTGGAAGGCCCACCACCATGGTTGCCAACACCCCAGAGTATCAGAAGCGGACTGACATCCGGATGTTCTTCCATGACATTCCTGATCTTTTCGGCTGCCTTTCCCAATGGGGAATTGTAATGCGTCAATGATTTTAACCCTATTATCTCCGAACCATCATAACCTTTCCAAATAAAATTTGAGCTTACTTTATTATAATCTGCCGGTCTGCAAAATATATAACTGTCATAACCTGACTTGGCCATGATTTGTACCAGTCCCCTGCTATGCCCAAAAGGATCAAAATTAATGGCAGTGGTAGGTCTTACCTTAAATTTATCCTCAAAATAATTTCTTCCCAGGAGTATTTGCCTGACAAAGGATTCGCCGGAGGGTAAATTGCCATCGGGTTGCAGGTACCATCCCCCCATGATATGCCACTTTCCCTCTGCTACCAGATCCTGAATCCGCTTAAAAAGAGCGGGTTCATACTCTTCAACCCATTGATAAAGGATAGCTTCATTATGGTTAAAAATAAAATCATCAAACTGCTCGCATAGATCGGCCGCTACACGAAAAGTACTGATGGTTGTGGCAGCACCTTCTTCCCATTCCCAGAGCCAGACAGGATCAATATGGGCATTGCAAACCAAATAGACTTTCCGAAAAGCTTCATCACTCCTGTCCTGCCCAGAAACAGAAGCCAGAGTAAGCAACAATATCAAAAATAAGGAACCGAACTTTCTCATAATAATTTTATTTTACCTTAACGTTTACGGCTTTTTGCGCTATGATCATCATCAGGATTTAAGAAAGCATCTGATCCATCTCTCTCAAACCGTGAAACACCTGTTTTTTTTATTGCATTATCATCCACTTTCTTTAAAGGGGTATATCTCGGATGATGCGATTCCTTATAAGGATCATTACTCTTTGCATTATAACAGCAGACCATGGACCACCTGGGATTTTCGGATTTGTTCTGATCGGAACGGTGAAGCATGTTAGCATGGAAAAACACTGCATCACCGGGCTCCATAACTACATAAACCAGATCCAATCTGTTCAGTGCTTCATTAACCCTCTCCATGTCGGCACCGGATTGTTCCCCGGTGAGCACATGATCAACTCGTCCGAGCAGGTGGGAACCTTTAATCACCTGAAGACAACCGTTTTCTTTCGTGGAAGGGTCCACGGCGATAAACACACTTACCAGGTTGGGATACAACACACCATTCTGGTACCAGTACCCGTAATCCTGGTGCCAGGCCCAGGCGCCCCCTATCCTGGCATCCTTCAGGATCATTTTGGAATGATAGTGGTATACTTCATCTTCCAGGATTTGCTCTGCCCTGTTAACCATTCGTTCACAGCGGGCAAACATCCCATAAATGTTGTCTCCTGGATGGTTCCAGAGTGACAGGCGTACAGTACCACCCTCTCCGTCTTGCCGCCCGTAGGATTTGTTATCAAGCGTGCGGTCTGCCGTAGCGGATTTATGAAGTAGTCCAATCTCTTCTTTATCGAAAAGATTTTTCATATGGAAATAACCATCCTTGTGGTACTGTTTCAATTGTTCGTTCGAGAATGTGTTCATTATTAATGTTTTAATCAGAGGCACGAATTTCAAATAATCCACCATCATATTCTTGTTTCAGGATCACATCGAATCCTTCCTCCATCATTTGTTTCCCACTCATGCTGCCAAATTCCAGTCCACCAGGAGCCTTGTAAATTTTATAACTCCTTGATGGATCCAGGTACTTAACGATGATCCGGCGTCTGTTTTCCGTTCCCCCCTGCCTGAATACACCTGCAATACCTCCGTTTTTGGTATCGGTATTGATGCGCTGGAAACCATCCCACTGCCCTTCCTGTGGTTCACCGAATCCCGCAAGGTCTTGCCTATACATCATATAATCATATTTGTCCTGCATCCTCCTGAGCCAGTCCGACCATGATTTAATGCTGGTTATTTTTTCCTGTGATAGCTTACGGGGATCACCCAGGAAAATCGGGAATGAGCCAGCCAGCGACATGATGGATAATTCAATATTGGGATCATCCAGCTGCTGGTTGCCAATAACCATTGCTGCAGCAGGTATAGCCGGGGAACGCCACCAGGACATTTGCCTTACACGCAGGGATCCCATGGGTACATGTGATATGAAATTGGATAACCAGTTCCCTTCTGCATGTTTGCACATATCAAAATCTATCATCTGCAGGGCACCCATGGTTTCGAAGGTGCAATCGATGAATAGATCCGGAGCTTCGGAATGCAATTCATCAAACAATTGCCATGCCCTCCTGTAAAGATTTAAAAATGACTCGGGTCTGTCCCCGTGGTGTGGATGATCTGTGGCATAGCAACCCGAATAAGACCGGTCGTACCGGTAAGCGCTGGTAACAATGGCAAAGTCAAGTTTAGCATATTCAAGTCCGTGTTCCTTAACCAGGTACAATATCTTCGATTTGATATGCTCGACCCATCCGGTCCCGAAACAGGCCGTTTTTAAATGTCCGCCTGAACTGTGAAGGTTTGCCAGGCTTCCATCCTTATACTGGATGAACCACTCAGGATGTTCTTTGAAGACCTTGCTGTCAGGAGATGCACCGGCCATACTGATCCACAACCCGGGCTTCATGCCCAGGGCCTTGATTGAATCAAATACCGGTTTTAATCCTTCCGGGAATTTCTTTTTGTCAATCTCCCAGTCACCGTATTGTATTTGATCATCCACAGGGTTCGCATTGGTCTGCCAGCCGGATACCCATGTACTTTCTTACGAAATCTGCAACGGTTGTATTCATACAGAGATAAGGATCAGGGGTTCCATGGTAGAGGGCAATAAAGACATAGGGACTATCCCATTGTTCGCCCGGAGCCAGCCACTTTCTGAATGGATAATCCTGGTCCGGATGGGTCAAGCCAATTGTAACAGAGCCTGGTCGGTCATCCAGAAATGTCGTGGTCCGTTTGGTAACACCCGGTGCCTCATTGCCAAGTACAATTCCTTCCTCCCCACGCACATTATGGACAGTCACAACCGCATCGTGCCAGTCCCCCGTGTAGGGACCAAGATGCCTGTACCTGCCATAGTCTTTAAATGTCCAGCAATGCGTATCGGACCAGTTAAGCTTCAGGTGCTCAACATCCAGTGCTTCAATCCTGAATTCATTCGTCCCGGTATTCCGGAAAGAAATCATTTTTCGGATCAACGGCAATTCTGGATACAGCATGTATGTAATGGAGATCTCAAGGTTTTTATTTATCTCCTCATGGCCTGCCAGCTTTATGATACATCCCTGTCCACCATTATTATTGACGATCGGTTTATACGAAATTACCTTCCATTTATTTAGACCCGTTACAATCCTATCATTCAGCAGGAAATGAAATTCTTTACTGTCTTCCCTGATAAGACTTTTGTTACTGTTTGCAGGATGCAAGCTTCCCGTGGTGAAGCTGCCTGTTTCCTGACCCCATAAAATGATCCGCTGCAGGGAACCATTGTCAAGGATGAGTTTTTCACCATCCCATGAAGTGTAATCCAAAGCAAATCCTGAAAGGGTAACCAGCATTAGAATGAATGCTGAACAAATAATTCTAGTCATAGTATCCTATATTATGATCTGGCGTGATAGTCAAACATTAAAGTTAGCTTATCGAAGCATTTAGCAAACAGGTTATATGATGAAAAGTTTAATATCAGAAAAGTCCCTATCTTCAATTTGAATAAAGGTAAATAAGGAATATGAAAAGATCAGAAAAATGTTTGGGAAAACTTGAGCGGTTAAATAAAACCTTAAACCATGAGGAGGCTGATCAGGTTCCAGTAAGTGATTTCTTCTGGGGCGGTTTTTTAAAACGGTGGAGAAAAGAATTAAATCTGCCGGATGACGCAAATCCTTATGATTATTACGACCTTGACTGGATAGTAACAGTCCCGAATATGGATCCGAAAATTCAGTCCTTTGAAACTCTTCAAGAGGATAAAACTGAGGTAGTAGTTAAAACAGGATTCAGGACTACCATGCGGAAAAAATTCGATTTTCCCATGCCCGAATTTATTGCCTGGGATACCGACACAATTGAAAAATTAGAAGCGTTTGAATTTGACAACCCTTATGATAAGAGGCGCTATTTTGAGGCCGGTGATAATCAGATAGCCGGTGTAGGAGATGGATTTGAACGGAATTCGCCTCCGTGGATCGAAACTGTAAAAAAGCTGCACCCTGATTTTCCTGTATATGGCAGCATGATTGAAAGTTCTGAATGTTTAACACGCTTAATCGGGCAGGAAAACGCCCTTTTTTGGATAGGTATGTATCCGGATAGGTTGGGGGAATGCATTAAAAGGATCGGGCAGTTCTACCTTGACTGTTTAAAAGCTCAAATCAGAGCTGCCGATGGACTGCTGGATGGAATGGTCATTTGGGGTGATGTTGCTTATAGCCAGACCATGCTCTTTGATCCTGAATATTGGAGGACTTATTTCAAACCCTGGGTGAAAGCAATGGCAGAAGAATGCCATAAACACGGATTACCCGTAATTTACCATGGTTGTGGAAATGTACATTTGATATTTGAAGATTTTATTGAAATTGGCATTGATGCGTACAACCCGCTTGAAGCAAAAGCAGGTATGGATGCTGTTGAGCTAAAACGTAAATTTGGTAATCAAATTGGCTATTGCGGGAATAGTAATATTCAGGTCTGGGAAACAGGTGACAGGGAATTGATCCGCAAAGAAGTATTGCGAAAACTTAATGCTGCAAAAGGGGGTGGGTATATTTTCCAATCTGATCATTCCGTATCCAGCGAAGTGTCTGGTTACACTTATGACTATATTGTAAAACTGGTTCGGGAGTATGGTAAATATCCTCTTCAACTGGATTCTTTCGATGAAGAAATTTAAACAAACCATAAAACAAAATTATCATGCGTCGTTACGGAATGGCCATTAAAGTAAAGCCAGGAAAAATTGAAGAATATAAAAGACTTCATGCTACTGTATGGCCCGATGTTTTAAAAATGATTGGTGATTGCAATATCCGGAATTATTCAATTTACCTGAAAGATGATTACCTTTTTAGCTATTTCGAGTATGTGGGGAATGATTTTGATGCCGATATGGCTAAAATGGCAGCAGATCCGGTAACTCAAAAATGGTGGGATGTTTGCAAACCCTGTCAGTCACCTCTTGTAAGCCGGGATGAAGGTGAATGGTGGGCTAATATGGAAGAAGTCTTTCATGTGGATTAGAAGGAAAGTGTGGTTTACAAATATATTATTAAACGTAAATAAACAGAAATGAAACACAGACGCAGAGATTTTCTCAAAACAACCGTTATTGCTGGTCTCGGTTTAACTGGAGGAGGTATTCATAAAAGCTATGCCTCAGAATCTGTAAATCTGGATGATTCGAACCCGGCACAGCTCCTTCATGATTTCGGAAAGAAGTATGTCCAACACTTCAATATGTCGGGTTATGCAGCTCCAAAAATAGATACTGTTCGAATTGGAATTATCGGTTTGGGCCAGCGCGGTCCTTCACACTTGAGAACACTGATCAATATAGATGGTGTAGAAATAAAAGCTCTGTGTGATCTTAGGTCGGAAAAAGCCAAAGCTGTAAAAAAACTACTGGAAAATACATACCATGATCCGGAATTATATTTCGGTTCGGAACATGAATGGAAAAAACTTTGTCAGCGTGATGATATTGATCTGGTCTATATTACAACTCCCTGGTACATGCACGCTGAAATGGCCGTTTTTGCAATGGAACAAGGCAAACACGTGGCATCAGAGGTTCCTGCTGCCGGAACCCTTGAAGAGTGCTGGAAGTTGGTTGAAACTGCCGAGCAGACCCGCAAACACTGCATGATGCTGGAGAACGTTTCGTACATGCCATTTCAATTGTTGATGCTCAGCATGGCCAGACAAGGCTTCTTTGGTGAAGTGGTTCATGGTGATTGTGCTTACAATACGAGCAAAATGAAAAATAACTTCAACAAAAACATGTATTGGAACATGTGGTGGTTGCGGCAGTATGGCTCCCGAAAGGGAAATATTTATCCTACACATGGCTTAGGACCAATTGCGCAAATGATGGACATTAACAGGGGAGATAAATTTGCGTTCCTTGTATCTGTTGAAAGCAAGGATTTTATGATGGGGGCCAAAGCGAATGAGCTGTCAGAAACAGATGATTTCTTTACAGAATTTGTGGGAAAAGATTATCGTGGAAACATGAATACAACCATTATCAAAACTACACAGGGGCGGACCATCGTTTTACAGCACGATGCGACGTCTCCTTCGCCACACAACATGATTCATGGGCTATATGGTACAAAAGGTGCAGCCCTTTATGACCCACAACCTCCCAGAATTTCACCTGGTAACCATAAATGGGCAACAGCCAAGGAATACAAGAAAATTGAAGAAAAATATACCCCGGAAATATTTCACAAAATGGGTGATCTGGCGAAAAAGAGCGGACATGGAGGGTCCGATTTAATAATTAACTGGCATTTGATAGACTGTCTTCATAATGGATTGCCGCTTGATCAGGATGTGTATGATGCGGCAGCATGGAGTTCCATAGTTCCGTTGACAGACTGGTCGGTAAGGAACAATTCTAACCCGATAAAAATCCCTGATTTTACAGCCGGAGCATGGAAGATTAATAAATCCAATATGGATATAAATTTAGAGAACGGAGGAGCCAATACGAAAGTATTATTTTAACCTATGACAGAACACATTAAAAACCCATCAGACTATTAATAATAATCCTTTTTCTTTCCTGCTCATCCACCTTGGCAATATGCCATTCTTTTTCACATTTTAACCTTTTGAATGTTGTTGATACCAGACTATTCATTTTTTCAATATCAGATTCCCCGGCAAAAGTACGATCAGCAAAATGCGGATTAAGCACTACTACTGATCTGGGGCATAATGCCTGATAAACCTGAGGCATATCAAATGTTTCCAGAATACCCGGCAACATAACCTCATTCCGGTACTGAGGCACTCTGGCCTGAACAACATTTTCAAAAGACAACAAAGGCTCTTCCAGTACGAAATTAGAAATATCATCACTTAAAACACCAGCAAATGCACCATAAAGAGCACACATTCCTGTTCCCCAAAGCTTGATATTCCTTGCCTTGATCTCTGACTCATTTAACCACTTTGTTATAGTCAAAATATCTCGTACACGTTGCCCAAATATTGGTTTCCCTGCCAGGAAATCCCAAAGTTTATCTTTCAAACCAGGAGATGTCTCTCCTGTGCCACGCAGGTCAACTGTACAAATACGATATCCTTCCTTTAATAATTGCTTCAACATGTCCATGTCCTGGAGAATAGCTGACTTCCCATTCTGATTGATGTACAAAACAACTTCCTGTTTTAGATTATTCACCTTTGATTCAAAAAGAACTCCAGGTAATACAATGCCTGCTTCAGGCTCAAGAACAAAGGTGCGAATAGCTATATCGCCTACAGAACGAACCTCTTTAAACTGACCAGCTACAGTAATATTGTCAAAATTTGTGTTCAGAACCCTCTCAATTGAAAAAGCCATCTCCTCCTTAAGTTTCTTCAGTGCTTTTTGTGTATTTACTGATTCCAGTTTAGCCTTATGCACTGATAAATAATCCAAGACCCATTCATGCGGATGACGACTATCAGGCAGATCATATACACTTCCCGACTTGGTTGTCCACAGATCAATAATTTTTTCTATGGCACTATTTTCTTCCAAAAAATCTTCTGAATCACCACCAGTCCAGCGCAGCATCCAGGCATAAGTAATCTCCCTTTGCTCCCGATTATACTCATGTGCAGCCTTCACCATGCTGGTAGAAAATTTTTCAGGTACTCCATGGGCCGCATACGATTTGTATAGCCAGGTACTCAAATCCCAGACACCCCGGGGTGGATTGAGCTTATCATCTGAAGTTGCGTTAATCATGAGTGGTTTTGGCACCTGGGCAAACAGAGGATCTCCTCTTGGATCAATGGCAGCAGAAAAAGCTCCGAAGAAGATCTGCTCGTGGTCCGTTGCAAGATCAGCGTGTACACGATAATTCCAGGTGTTTGGGTTACAAACAGGAACCGATATGTAAATCCTATCCTCAAATGGCAATATATAGGTGGACATCATACCTCCGCCAGAGCTTCCTGTAATTCCAATCTTTTGTGCATCAACTTCATCGCGACTAACGAGATAATCTATTGCACGGATAGCATCCCAAACCATAAAATTAAATATATGGGTCCCGCTGATGAAAGCCTGGGTTCCTATAATCTGATGAGAAATACCAACAGGAACATTATAAATCTTTCTTTCTCCCTGACCCAATCCGTCAATGGCCAGAGAAACGAAACCCTTTTTTACCTGGGCAATGCATATTCGTTGCGTTTTTTCCGATGATTTACCATCATTATTATGTCCAGTGATATTTAATATGGCCGGCCGGGGAGAGGTGATATTTTTAGGTAGATATAAATTCGCGCTTACAGGAAAGTTTGGCCGGCTTTCGAATATAATTTTCTCAATAATATA
Organism: Bacteroidales bacterium; assembly: GCA_036480555.1. GTDB lineage: Bacteria > Bacteroidota > Bacteroidia > Bacteroidales > SM23-62 > SM23-62. Next base: position 16,473 of record JAZGGT010000431.1, read on the forward strand.
TTCTTCCCTATCAAGGTGGCCCGTAATGCGTGCATTCATTGATGTGCGCTCCGGGAAAGGCCCTGTCCATGAAATGATGGAATCTCGAATCGTTTGTGATCGTGAATCCCAGTCTTTTGCTGACTTGAGGGTTGACAATAATGAATCCCTGGCTAAAAATTGTCCGTCCACAAGATGGGTAAGGTGATCCCTCATCATTTCTGATGCCGGTTCGCTTAAGACCGTAATATCCTTTATTGATAACTGATCTTGTGCATTCAAATTATTAGCAAATAATATGAACATCAGAATAATAATAATCCTTTCCGGTATATATAGCAGCTTATTCATTTAATGGCTGCTCCGTTAAACCTGTAATGGCCACATTATGAGTTTTCGCAAACTTATCTATCTCATCCATTAATACGTTTTGCCACTTTTCAATTTCCATTCTTTCAAATGGGGCCAACATGTGTTCCAGCCCGGTTCTGCGGTCAGCAAAATGATCCTTAAGATCATCTAATACATGCACGAATTCCCTGCCATCTACACTTTGGCATTTTTTGAACCGGCTCTTTTCCCAGATGGATTTGAGTTCTCTTCCGACTTCCAGCTCCCTTTTCCATATTTCCCCAGCCAGATTATATGCTTCAACCATATTATTTATTGCTTTGGAATAATCCTCTCCGGCTTCAGATGCTTCAGTCAGGTAATTCTCTACTTTGACCCAATCCATTAAGGTATTGATTGTATACTGCTCCAGGTATGCAATAGAAAGTAGTACCTCTAAATTATATTGGTTGCGATTCACTCTTGATAGGCTATGCATAAGAAGGCTGATTAGCTTTTCGTTGTCTCGTTTGACCATAGCAGCCTTCTCTATTTTTGAAGCATATCTTGTGATAAAAACAGATTCTGAACTTATGCCAGGAGTTGGAAGAGTCTCAAAAGTCGGATCATAACGTTCAGTATTTATTCCCTTTCCATACCAATCTCCATAACCAGGTCCTCTTTCTTTTGAAATCACATTATCCCACAAATCCTGATAAAAACGGGCGCCATCTTCGAGAAGGCGATAAGCTTCTACCATATCCGGGCTGTGATAACCATAGAAAGCATCCATAAAATCAGCAATGCTTTGTTCGAGTGAAGGTTTCCCTACAGTCCATGAATACTGAATACCTGTTGCCCAGCCCAGCCAAAAAATCTCGTTATGCAAACCGGCATCATCCCATGCCGCGGTAAATGAACCCATTAAATTTGCTCCACGCTTTAGTACATTCGCACTGGAAACAGAAGTGCTTCGTAAATTGCCCTCAATAGGTATATTTCGGTATGTAGTAGGAAAATAGTTTGGAAACAGATACTCCGCACCCTGGACCGAATTATAATTTAATTGTTTTATTCCTGCCTTATTCTCTTCATCAATCCATTTCTGATCTTTCCCATTACTGATTACCCCATCAATCATTGTTGATGGCAGCTTATGGATATCTTCGGGCAGCAAAGGAAATTCTATCCATGAAATCATTTTCCTGCCACGCTCTGACATGAATTCATTCGCGCGATTTACAAAATCCACCCATGCCTGGCTTCGGTTTTGATCATTGTATTCCTGCTCACACTTACCACATATCCCTGCAAAATAGATTTCATCGGTTGATACCAGAAAATAATCTACACCAGGTGTGGCGTCAATCATATCCTGATACATATCAAAAATAAGCTGTATGGCCTCCTCATCACACAGGCATACCTGATAATTATTTCCATCTGATTTTAAATGTGCAAATTCCGCATGTTTCAGGACGTAGGCCATGTGCGCCGGGGACTGTACATCCGGGATCAATTGTATAAATCGTTCCTTTGCATATGCTGTCAAATCCTGCATCTCTGCTTTTGTGAATGCCCCCGGGGCACCAATAACCGGGTGACTGGGATACTCATACTTATCCTCGATCTCAAAAGCAACTGCATTCGCCTTGAAATAAGCGGACTGGTTTAAAAAGCGCTTTAGTGTTTCGATCCGATCCTGATGATGCTTTGTATCCCAATGTAAAATGCGCAACTCCAGGTCCGGCCAGTCGGTGACTGTTCCTTCAGGTAAAGAGAACCCGCCACTATTCAAAGGTTTGAGTAACTGCAACAGGCTTTGTACACCATAAAATAACCCAACCTCGGAATTTCCTGTGATTTTTATAAGACCCTGGGCAATTTCAAGGCGATAGGCCTGCTCAGCAAGTTCAGGAGATAAATTGCTATTTACAGTGCCGGGGGTTATTTCAAGAATAATTCTGTCCTCTCCATTTCCTGAAAAATTAATTCCATGAAGTTCCATGGCACTGAATTGGAGTGTCTTTAAAACAATACTGCTGACATCAAGTTTTGTATCTATGGCCCAGCTATTGTCAAGAACAATTTTTTGTCCTGTCAGCTCTGTATTTTGAGGGGCGGGGATAAGACTAAACCCATTGCTCCGCAGGTCATTACTAAAACCATAGGCCACAGCAGATGGAGCAATTAGTAATAAAGTCAAAAAGATTCGTAATTTATTTGACATTGTTCCTGTGATTATTGATTTCGTAAATAAATCCCAAATATTTTGTTTTTAAAACCTGCGGATTTCCAATTCATTTTAGTTTAGCTAATACTGATTCTGATGCCGATAATCCCAATTCCTGTATCCCGAATTCTTCTTTAACGGGATCTTCATTCCGTCTGTTGATTTCATCCATTGAAATAGTTCGTTCTTGAGCTCTTTTATTTTGGATTGCAGTTCAGGTTCTTCTATCAGGTTATACATTTCATCCGGATCGTTTTGAATATCATAAAATTCATTTCTGTCCCAGATCCCATGGTAAAAAATATATTTGTATTTATCTGTACGTATACCAAATACTGTCGGGGTCATGGGAAAATTGTACTCCCAGTAATATTCGTAGAATATACGGTCTCTCCAGGTAATTTTTTCGTCATTAAGTAATTTTATAATTGACTCTCCAGGCATATAATCCGGTTTTTTCAGACCAGCACTTTCCAAAATTGTCGGGGCAACATCTATATTCTGAACCATTTTGGTAATGGTCTGTCCACCTTTAAACAAATCAGGGCAACGCATTAGAAATGGCACTTTTACCGATTCCTCATAAAAATGTCGTTTGTCAATCAGCCCATGCTCGCCCCAGCTAAATCCGTTATCCCCCATAAATATTAAAATAGTTGATTGATCCAGTCCCTCCTTTTCAAGAAAACCCATTACCGCTCCAAGGCTTTCGTCAACTGACAAAAGGAGTTCGCAATAAGCCTGCACCATGTCATCTAAATTATTGTTCCCATTGTACATATAATCCACACCATGCCAGCTTATGCGTTGTTGAGCAACCCACTCGGGCCATTTCAGGTTGCGGTATTCACCCGTTTTGGTTTGATCATAAGTTTTGGGAAATGGGATTTTTTTATTTGCATATTTTCCTCTATGTCTTGGTGCAGGAAGATATGCCCCATGAACAGCTTTGTGAGATAAGTATGCGAAGAAAGGTTTGTTTTTATTACGTTCTTCTAACCATTTCAGCATGTGTTCTGTTAACAAGTCAGTGACATATGTAGAGTCTTTATAGGCAATATGTTCACCATTAATGTTTAAAATCGGATTATAATAAACGCCTTGCCCTCTAAAACTTTCCCAATGATTAAAACCCGGTTGTGGGGCATCAGTATGACTTCCCATATGCCATTTCCCAAAGAATGCGGTTTGGTAACCGATTGCCTGTAAATATTGTGGGAAATAAGTAAGATTATCCGGCGCTGGTGCCTGATTGTCAACAATGGTATGTGTATGTGAATAGAGACCTGTCAAAATGGATGCCCTGCTGGGTGAACAGAGTGAAGTAGTTACAAATGCATTTGTAAAATATGCTCCTTCGGCAGCGAGCCTATCCATATTTGGAGTTTCAAGCCACGGAACTTTACCGGTAAACCCCATGAAGTCGTACCGTTGGTCATCGATCAGGATAAATATTACGTTTCGGGGATTGGCATTGTTGATTTTTTCAAGAGCAGGTAAAAAGTTATTCTGTCCTGTTGCATTCAAAGCAAAAAGACTACAATAGAGAAAAATAATTATTATTTTCATTCAATTGTGTTTATAATAAAACAACTGTTGAGTTTAAATATCTAATTTATAAATAAAATCAGACAATACTATTTGAGAATGTTTCATTAAAAACACACCAACCATTTACGAATTCTGACTATTGGTTAACCTGAATTACTGATGAGTGTGTATGAGCTGCCTTGTAAAGAAAAGCTACGCAGATTAAATTTTTGATATCAGACTGATCAGGACGTCCCTAATTAAGTCTTCATTCGGACGGGGGCCATAATTCTTGCCCTTTTCCTTAACGCAGATATTGAGATTAACCTAACCTTCAGGCAAGGAAAAAATGGCCTGATTTTCCCTATTACTTATGGGTTGAGTAACATAAGTTGAATCATATTGGATACACAAAAAACACTTCCCCAACGACTCTCCCCTGTTTATGGCAACCTCATATTCGCCTAGGTGTTCATCTCCTCCAAGCAATATTACACGTCAGACTTCTTGTTTTTCTTCCTGTCATGCTCGTTGAGCAATATCTTTCGCAGGCGAATAAATCGGGGGGTTACTTCCACATATTCATCTTCTCCGACATATTCCAATGCTTCTTCCAATGAAAATTTTATGGCAGGTGCTATGGATACTTTATCATCCGACCCTGAAGCCCGCATATTGGTGAGCTTCTTTGTTTTGATCACATTTATCACCAGGTCATCCTGTTTCGCATTCTCCCCTATTACCTGGCCTGCATATATTTCTTCATTCGGATCAATGAAGAATTTTCCCCTGTCTTGCAATTTATCAATGGAATAGGGGATAGATGTACCCATCTCCAGGGCTATTAATGCACCATTTCTTTTACGGAGTATGTTGCCTTTCCACGGCTCATATCCAGAAAACCTATGCGAAATAACTGCATTGCCTTCCGTTACGGTTAATACAGGCTGTCTCAATCCAATCAATCCCCTTGCCGTTATTTTAAACTCAAGATTTATCCTGTCATTCTTTGTGACAATATTGAGCAGATCTCCTTTGCGGCTGGTAACCAGCTCAATTACTTTGCCGGAGAATTCTTCTGGCACATTCACATAAAGCATCTCCACCGGCTCATGCTTATACCCGTTTATTTCCTTAATAACCACCTTTGGCTGACCCAGCTGGATCTCATAACCTTCTCTTCTCATGGTTTCTATCAGGATGGATAAATGCAGGATCCCCCTGCCAAAAACCATTAATTTATCGGGGGAATCTGTGTCTTCCACCCTTAAGGCAAGGTTCTTCTCGGTCTCCTTGAACAATCTTTCCCGGATCTGTCTTGAGGTAACATATTTACCATCTTTCCCAAAGAAGGGAGAGGTATTTATGGTAAATAACATGCTCATGGTGGGTTCATCTATCGAGATGGGTTTTAAAGCTTCGGGGTTCTCAAAATCAGCAATGGTATCTCCTATATCAAAATTTTCAAGTCCAAATACAGCGACTATTTCACCTGACTTAACCTCTTCATTGGTCTTCTCTTTCCCCAGTCCCTCAAAAGTATATAGTTCCTTAACCGTAGACTTATTGATCAGACCATTTCGCTGAACGATGGATACCTGATCCCCCATTTTAATGCTTCCTCTATTTACTTTCCCTACTGCTATCCTGCCAGTATAAGAGGAGTAATCCAGGGAAGATATTTGTAATTGCAAAGTCCCGGGATTTCCCCTGGGCGGATCAAAATATTCTATTATCGTATCCAACAAATAAGTCATATCCTCTGTTGGTGCTTTCCAATCGGCTCCCATCCATCCCTGCTTAGAAGAACCGTACACAGTCTGGTAATTTAGTTGTTCTTCTGTGGCATCCAGTGAAAACATCAACTCGAATACCAGTTCGTATGTTTCTTCCGGGTTACAGTTTGGTTTATCAACTTTGTTAATCACAACAATTATTTTCAACCCGAGTTCTATTGCTTTTTGCAAAACAAAACGGGTTTGGGGCATGGGGCCTTCAAAAGCATCCACCAGCAAAAGGACTCCTTCAGCCATGTTAAGTACACGTTCCACCTCCCCTCCAAAATCAGAGTGCCCTGGTGTATCGATGATATTAATTTTTGAATCCCTGTATCTAACCGAAACGTTCTTTGATAAAATGGTAATCCCTCTTTCCCTTTCCAGGTCGCTAGAATCAAGGATGAGGTCCTGCACTTCCTGGTTATCCCTGAACATCTTTACCTGGTGCAATATCCTGTCGACCATGGTTGTTTTCCCATGATCCACATGTGCTATAATGGCAATATTTCTTATATCCATAATCTTCTTACTTGCAATTAAAAGTCCGCAAAAGTAACTTAATTCGGTAAGAGTAAAAAGAAATCTTTCAATTGCCTGCTGATCCCAGGTTATAGATTTCCTGTATTTCTTTCAGCATTTTAGGAAAGTCAAGATTCAGGTCTATCAATTCCCCGGTTTTTACATCGAAAACCCAACCATGGACCAGCGGATAACCAGTCCTCAGATATGCTTGCTGAAGGACAGCCGTTTTAATGATATTATTGCACTGTTCTTCCACATTTAGCTCAACCAGCCTCTTATACTTTTGTTCCTCATCATGGATGGCATTTAATTCATCTTTATGCAGGCGAAACACATCCCTGATATTCCTCAGCCATGGATTCAGGATCCCCAAATCCCGGTCCTGCATCGCCGCTTTTACTCCACCGCAATAGTAATGGCCACAAACAACTATATGTTTCACCTGTAAATGAGCGACAGCATAGTTTATTACACTCATAACATTGAGGTCATTGTTACAAACCAGGTTAGCAATATTGCGATGTACAAATACCTCCCCCGGTTCCAGCCCCATCAAATCTTCAACTGTCACCCGGCTGTCGCTGCAGCCTATATATAAGAAATCAGGGTCCTGTCCTTTGGCCAGGTTTTCAAAAAATTCCTTATCGGATGCTTTCTTCTCAGCAACCCATTTTTTGTTATTCTTAAAAATCTGTTTGTAAGTTGTCATGCATTATGATTCTATCTGTATACTGGTTTTCTGATCCTCCCTTGTGGTAATTTTTACGAGATACCAGTCTCGCTGCTTTTCGATCCAGAAATCAACTGATCCATTGTCTTTAACATTTGGCTCGTCCAATTCAGAAGGCCATCTTATCAACTGGGTTCCGGCTCCGTCAACCTTGTAGCTTAGCTGTTTCCCATCTGAATGGGCATCTGATATTACAGATGTAGATGAGACTATGCTTATTCCGGTTCCTTCATTCGGTAATACAAAGATCGCAGATGTTGATTCTTTGTTTTCATATATCAAATCCATTTGTAACAGATCTTCTTCGGCATTATATGGATTATTCAATACAGCCAGCAATTCCGAGGTATTCAGATTTTGTTTAAAACTGTAATCAGAAGGTTCATCAGAAAAAGAGATGATCTGGCCTGCAGCTTTTTCGCTGTTGATTATAGAATAGAGCTCAGGTGAGTCGCCCACCATGCCGATAACATTGGGCTCTGTTTCAGCAATATAAGGAAGAACTATTTTCGATTTTCTGACCTGCTGTCCAACAAACGCTCTTTGTTCTCCGCTCATCAGCGAAAGGTCTCCCCAGAATCCATGCCCTGCGAGGAGGGAGTTATTCACATTATATTCCATGCAACCCTCCAGATTATGAGGATAGCTAGCGTAGGTAAAGAGTTCCAGCGGTATCAGTCCTCCATATTCGTTGGCAATCGTTCTCAATGATTTTGTTCGAAAGCTTGAATAATCATTATAGCTGCTTGCACCATTATTCATAAAAAATAATTTTCCCTGACTGAGAGGAGCCAATCCGATCATTACTCTCCGGGCTTCGGTCAGGTCGATTTCAATGACAAGCTCGGGTTCATACGTAGAGAGTATTTCCATGGCTTTAACAACATAGATGGGCAGAAGATACTCATATCTTGCTCTTAATTCTTCTTCAGGATAATCGCTTGAGCCATGCCCAAGGTCAGGCAATGTACTGTAGAAAGTATTAATGGCATCCCATTTCATAAACCGGCAGCCCTGGTCTATTAATCGCTTGCAGTCCTCGATGAAAAGATCGGAAAAATCACTTACAAAATCGAATGCGGGGTGATCCCACTGGGCCTTGATTGGATTCCCTTCAGAATCCAGAATTACCCACTCAGGATGTTGCTTATACCGCTGGGTGGTTGAATCAATCCCCATAGAAGAGAACCAGATTCCCATTTTAATTCCATATTCATCCAGTTTCTCTTTCACAGGACCCAATCCATCAGGGAGACGCTCTGCATGAGGTGTCCAGTCACCCTGCGTCTGCTCCCAACCATCATCGAGGACAAATATATCAACACCAAGCTGGGCAGCGTATTCAATCTCCTCAAAAATGCGTTCGTAGGTTAAAATGCCCCGAAGAGGTCTCGATCGATCTTCACGTTGCATTCCCCATGTATTATAGTAGAATTCAGGTTTCCTGGAAACCGGATTTTCACAGATCTGGTGAAAGAGATAATTTCTGATGATTTCCTTTCCTTTATCAAGATCTTTATCATCATAATATGCGGTGGCTGTCCAAACTGTTTCATAGGGATGTTCTGCATCTATTACTTCACCTTCCAGATATGCCCCCCGCAAAGCATCCACAGAGATGCTGACAAGATCTTCTGTCCTTTCCGTGCATATTCCAAGAAATTTGAAATCCTCATCATTTAATGGGAAATTGAATACACCCTTTGTTCCCTGCATGGCATCATTAATAAGATTCCCTGTGCCGGTTTTTTCCTTATTAAGCATTCCATTTACATCATCCTGGGAAGCATGTTCATACGTTGTGATCCAGCTTAGCGAATTCGATGTTAAGATATGAATTGGACCTTTGTAAACAGCAGGACCGGATTTAACAGGCAAGCTTTGTATATCTGGAAAATACATGTGGTTGCGGGATTTCTTCTCCCAACTGGCTATTTTGATCTCAACAGATTCAAAATCATCATCAGATTCTGTATGTATTGCATATCGAGGGAACCTGAAATGTAATTTCCCCTGGTATTTATTCAGCCTGAATGTATCATCGGAAGTACTCAGGATTAGCTTCTCCCTTACCAGAGAAGATCCAGGAAATACTTGCTGAATTATGCTAATGGTCAGGCCTTTAACATGTTTGGCAGCACCAGAAAATTCCAGGATATATTCAGTGCCTCTATTTTTCATCTGCCGATCTTTCATGTCCCTGAAGACCCAAAGTCTGTCATTCGATGTGGTTATTTTCCCGTTGATGATAAATTCAAAGTATGGAGCACCTGTTTGATTAAGAAACCTTCCATCCTTTTTCCTGTAATATTCAGGCTGGATGACCCCGGGATTATTGCGATCACAGTTGAATGATTTTATGAATTCACTGTTTTCAATCTGAATTCCTTTCCTTTCTGAAAGATCCGTACAGGAAAAGAAAAGGATAAGAATGATGATGGATGAAATTGAATTAACTTTTTTCATATGCTGCTTTTAATTATTGATCTCTGAAATTTTTACGGGTCGGTTCTCCTCCACAGATTTCCTGGCTGCCAGTCCGATTATAATGGACATCAGTCCATCA
>JAZGGT010000432.1:0-2433 GCA_036480555.1 Bacteroidales bacterium
TTAGCAGTCCGTAGGGGAATCGAACCCCTGTTACCAGGATGAAAACCTGGCGTCCTAACCCCTAGACGAACGGACCGTTTTTTTATCGGCGGTGCAAATATATATTGAATTTTCGTTTTGAACAACAGCAGTAATTAAAAATATTCGTTAAAAATCAATTGGTTATATGGTATGATACCAATTCTCGCGATAAATCTGGCTTCATTTTACTGATTTATGAGGGATTTTGCCAGGGAATGCAGGTCCTGCCCGTCAAAATTCCCTGATGTCATGATTAAGAGATTGCTGACATTCCAATCTGAATTAAGCAGGTCTTTCACCAGTTTCCCGGCATCATTGTACACCCATAGATCTGGCTGGTTAAAGGCATCCTTTACCTGGTCCACGGAGATCTCCGGCAGTTTTTTATGGGCCACGGTCTCGGGATTGAAATATACAATGGCCTTATCCGCTGCCAGCATTGTAGCTTCATATAGAGGCAGAAAATCGGCATTCAGGCTGCTGAAGGTATGCAATTCCAGTACAGCTGTAAGCCATCGTTCCGGATATTGTTCCTTGAGGGCACGGGTGGTGGCCCTGACCTTGGAGGGGGCATGTGCAAAATCAAGATAGACGGCCGTTTGATCATTCTCTTCAAGCAATTGCATTCGCTTCCCTGCCCCGGTAAAATTTTGAATGGCATTGTAAAACATTTCATTGCTTATCCCGAGTATCTCACATACCAGTTTTGCACCGTTGATGTTTTGCATGTTATGCTGGCCAAAAACGGAAACGGGGTGTTTCCTGTCATCATCGATAAGGTAGGTTCTTCCCTCCCTTATCCTGTTAGGATGTCCATGGTATGGGATATAGTCAAGCAGGCGGCCTGAAGATTTAACCAGCCTGACTACTTCAGCATCATCCATGCAGTAAATGAGTGAGCCTCCGACTTCCGTTTTTTCTATGAAGATCCTGAACTGTTCCAGGTAGTTTTCGTATGTCGGAAAAACATTCATATGGTCCCATGCAATCCCGGAGATCAAAGCGATATGTGGTTTGTAAAGATGGAACTTGGGACGCCTGTCGAGTGCTGAGGAGAGATATTCATCGCCTTCAAAAACAGCTATTTCAGAAGTTTCACTTAATCCCACCATGGTTTCAAATCCATCCACGATTGAGCCCACCATATAGTCAAATGACAGCCCGTTGTATTTCAGCACATGCATGATCAATGAAGTGATGGTAGTCTTGCCGTGACTTCCGCCGATGACCACACGTTTTTTATCCCGGGTTTGTTCATACAGGAATTCCGGGAAGGACTGGATCTGCAGACCGAGTTTCCGGGCTTTTTCAAGCTCCGGATTGTCTTCCCTGGCATGCATTCCCAGGATAACGGTATGAATGTCAGATGAGATTATGTCTGGATACCAACCATTTTTCTCTGGAAGGAGACCGTATTTTGCCAGCCTGCTTCGGGCGGGTTCGAAGATCTCATCATCGGATCCCGAAACCCTGAATTCCTTTTTATGGAGGGCTATGGCCAGGTTATGCATGACTGCCCCGCCAATAGCTATAAAATGGACCTTCATTAGCTTATAATCACAGCTTGTTTGAACCAGGCTGTCTTATATTTGTTAAATTCTTTTCGATCTTTGCGATGCAAACGGATCTTTAAAGTTATGGAAATTTATACGGTGGCAAACGGCAATTTGAAACTTGATGGAGGTGCCATGTTTGGAGTTGTGCCAAAAGTTTTGTGGACCCGGCAGTATGCGGTTGATGAAAGCAACCTGATCAATATTTCAATGCGGAGTCTGCTGGTGGTGGACGGGAACCGGAAGATCTTGTTTGATAACGGGATAGGGGATAAGCAGGATAAGAAATTCTTCGGATATTATTATCTGAATGGACTGGATACCCTTTCGGGATCCCTGGCAGCACTGGGATATGGACTGGATGATATCACTGATATGGTATTGACTCACCTGCATTTTGACCATTGCGGGGGGAGTATTAAATACAATGAGGACAGATCGGAACTGCTGACAGTTTTTCCAAAGGCACGTTACTGGGTGAGCAAGTCTCAGTGGGAACTTGCCATGCATCCTAACGCGCTGGAGAGTGCTTCCTTCCTGAACGAGAACGTATTGCCCATAAAGGAAAGCGGGCAGCTGGAATTATTCGAGGGAGAATATGATCTTACACCGAATGTGCAATTTCGCCTGTTCAACGGCCATACTGTAGGTCAGACTATAGCTCTTGTCAGGTACGGCAGTCAGACTATAGTGAATATTGCAGACCTGATGCCGATGCTGGGGAATATCAGAATGTCATGGGTCTGTGGATATGATACCCAACCGCTGGTCACTCTTCAGGAAAAGGAGGACTTCCTGAAGGAATCACTGGAGCAAAATTATATCTATTACTTTTACCATGACCTGGAAAACCAGTGCT
>JAZGGT010000433.1:0-2935 GCA_036480555.1 Bacteroidales bacterium
GGACAGTATCTCGCTGAAGTCCTGCACTATGCCCGTAACATCACGGGAGACCGTAAACTCCAGGAATACCTGGCTTTCGCCGTCACTGGCGATGAGTTTTACGGTACATTCTCCCGAGTAACCAGGATCTGCCATTACCATTAAGGTATCGTTCCGGATCATAAAGCTGAGCAAGGCCTCGGTGCATTCAACGCTGAAAACAAGCGAATCCCCGTCAGGATCCTCGAAGAGTCCGGATACCCCCTCCAAAATAACCAGCAGAGTATCTGCTGCAGGGACTTCAAAATCCGCTATGCTTCCTTTGATCACGGGTGGATGGTTCATCCTGGTACCCTCCCTCACCAGGCGCAAACTGCCAAAGCCATCTGAATTCTTCCAGTGGTCATTATAAGCTTCCTCAGGTACCCAGACAGATCCGAAAAAATTGTCACGGGCCCCGTCCGGTTGGTCGTTGTCACAATAGGCCATGCTCATTCCCAAAACCTTATCCTCTACCAGAACCACCCGGGAATCTTCAGGGGACGAATGTACATAGCTGTCATTATAGACCTTTAATGAAAATTCGTACCTGTAGATATTCCCGTCCTTTTTCATTACCAGCTCAGGGAAATGGGATGCATAGTCGATCTTGATCTGATCGCCCCAACCGGTTCCGTCAAGATCTACGGCTACGAATTCTTTTATGATCTCCCCATCCGCAGGTGCATCCACTGCGAGATGGTAGGAAAATGCATTCTCACTATTGGCACCCCATTCGGCATTGTCGTCAAATACATGCAGTCCCCCGGTTTGGTCCTCATCCATGAACACCTCCACAACATCAAAGTCAGGATATCCGTCATCGGGGAAGTTATAACCGTCGATAAAGGCATCATCCGTAACCTCAACATAGAAATAGAGGAGGTTCTCCTCTTCCGACCAGCTAACCTTAAAGCGGCCGGAGTAATCAGATGAATCAATGGCCTGGCCCCAGGTGATCCAGGTCTGGTCAATGTAATTCCATCCGGCTTCCTGCCAGCAGGAATCACCCCCTTCACCATCGAAGACCGGAGCCTTACCTGTTTCTTTAGCCATTACAGTGGAGTTAATAAGGTCCTTATGGGTAGTAAATAGCTCTATCCCGAAATCATATCCCAGGTTCCGGGAATACTGCCGGTCAAACATATTGTTCCAGTGTTCGTGCACCCCCAGGCTTCCTATGGGTGTTCCGTCATTTTCAGGATCATAGGTAATCCCATCCGGCCAGAAGCGGGAATCTGCAGCCTGGTGCATATGGTCATCCACCGCTCCCATCCATGGACGGGCCCTGGCCGGACCGTCAGGATCGGTGAATTCATTGCGAAGGAAATCAAAGCAAACCGATTCCAGTGCCACTTGGTCCTGCGATGCAAAAATCGAATTGGGCCAGTCCCCCGAGAAGGGAAACATATCCCATTTCACCGGCTTCTCAATGGCTTCGGTACCACTCCATAGTCCATCTACAACAAACAGCACGGTATTGCCGCCCAGCTTTTCATGTCCCATGATATCGGTCAGTACACGGTACATCCCATATGAAGTATTTATGGGCTCATCGTTTTCCGGAGCGATGAGTGCCGGGTGCAGGTGAGGAGCCCCGTCACGGGTATGGGAACCGAAATGATTCTTGGTGGTCAGGGTGATCCCCGCCCTGGCATGGGCTTTCAGTGCCGCTATGTTGATCAGGTAATCGGCATTCTCCATTTCGGCATACAGGGTGTCTTTGACAGCCTCTGGCATTATGGTGCCCTTGTCTGACCAGAATATGCTGGGTTCAGCCGATTTCGAGATCAGGGTCCTTCCCAGGTCGGTATGGGATTTGTCAATATATTTTACATCCGGGAAAGCAGCCACGAACTGGTCATAATTGTACTTATAAATATGAGCAATCGGGTCGCCCAGGTAAATATCTTCTTCTGCGATGCCGTATTCATTGACCAGTTGATCGAGCAGGCTGATGACAATGCCCGGGGAAGTCTCGGCCATTCCATAATGCTTCTGCTGCCAATTCAGTTTACCAAAGGAAAGATCGGTCGGATCAGTTGTCCAGCCTGCCCCCCCCTGGTTGATCTTGACAAATATTTTCTGTCCGCTGATATAGGAGACCTCTCCCCTGCCCTTTCTGCGGTTGAAGTCCGTAAAGAGGCTGTCCCATGCAGTGTTTACCCTGTAGGTCCCGGTCAAGTTCATGACGACATCATCCAGCATGGAGTCGATGACAGCCTGGTTGCTATTTTGCGGCAGGAAGTATCCATCCTCGCCCCTGATGGCATCATCTATGGTGTTGGTACAGTTCTCATCCGTAGCGTCAGGGTTCCAGGCCCAGGCTACCCGTCCGGGAAATATCCCCAATCCCTCTCCATAAGGCTGGTTCGCTATGAAATCCTCCGGTGAATTACCGTCCACAGCTAACGCCTTATATGAATCAAGTGTGGATGTGGCCAGGAAAATGACAATGCTGGCCAGGAAGGCTGAGGCTGCTGCTGCGAAACGGTGCTCATACATGAATTTTCTGGCACGGTGGAACAAAAACACGGATCCCGTCAGGGCAAGCAGATAGACCACAAAACTTGACATAAAAGGAGCGGCCACCCTCATACACGGGTAACCGGCACGGGTCGGCTTGGGGATCACCCTGATCAGGAACCAGGCGGTTGACACCACCCCTATGATCATAAAACTTAACCTGTAGGGAATTCTGAATTTGCGCAGCCTGTCAAAAAAACCTTGAAACTTCCCGGGTATGCTTCTTTCCATATTCTTGTTGATAAAATTTCAATCCAAAATTAATCATTTACAGGACATAGCTATGGCTCCTGGAACCTGCAACTGTATTTGTAAAGTTTTAAACGATTATTCCTATTTCCTGTTATATAGGTCATATGCCAGTTTTGATTTCCTCCGGCAAGGAAAATAT
>JAZGGT010000434.1:0-4032 GCA_036480555.1 Bacteroidales bacterium
ATCAATATCTCCTCACCGGCCATCTCATGGAGATTAGGATTATTGAAAATAACCCAGATCCTGGAAGATGGCGACCAAATAGAACCGGGTGATACGGCCATTATTTTTGATCCATCAGAAGTCCAGAAAGCCATTCTCGATGCAGAGGCAGAACTGGAAATTGCCAAAGCTGAACTTGAAAAAATGCAGGCCGAGCAAGCTTCAAAAATAGAAGAATTAAAGGCAAATATAGAGATCTCCAAAATTTCGCACAAGATATCCGAGATCAATCTTGAACAGGCCACCTTCGAGGCCGACATTACACGCAGGGAAATTCAACTCATCCTCGATAAGGCAAATATCGCCTTGGAAAAAGCGCAAGAGGAAATCCTGAATCAACAAAAGATCCATGTTGAAGAAATACAGCAATCCATGCTGAAAATCAAGCAGTTGGAAGTAAATCTATCGGAGGCTCATGAAACCCTGGATAGACTAACTGTTGTAAGTCCCTCTGCGGGAATAGCTATCCTGAAAAAGAACTGGTTCACAGGGAACAAGTGGCAGGTGGGCGACACGCCCTGGTCAGGAAATCCGATGATAGACCTTCCCGACCTGAGTGAACTAAAAGTGGAGGCGGAGATCAGCGAGGTAGACATTTCAAAGATCCAGGTGGGACAGGTGGTGGAAATCAAGCTTGACGCATTCTCGGATACAATTTATAATGGTGAAGTTATTACCATAGCCAACCTGGCGCAGTTCAAAGATGGTGATTCAAAAATTAAAATATTTCCTGTTGAGATCCTGGTTGATGGTACTTCAGAAACTTTTTTACCCGGTATGACGGTGAGCTGCAGGATTATTGTGGACAGGGTAGAGGATGTGCTTTATATACCCCTCGAGGCTTTAATTGTTGAAGACAAGGAATATTATATCTATGCCAGATCGGGGAAGACCTATAAGAAAAGGCAGGTAGTTACAGGACAGAGGAACAATGATCATATCATCATTGAAGAAGGAATTGACCAGGATGATCTGATTGCATTATCTGATCCCTATGCTGAAGAAGAACTATCAAACAATCAAAGACAATAGTCATGAAAATAAGAGCCAGTCTGTATTATATGCTGTTGGTTTTCATTGTATTGAATGGCTGCCATAAAACAGGCAGCAATGCAGACCTTTGTATCCAGAAAGGTGATTTTGAAGCGACCCTGACTGAAACAGGTGAACTGTTGGCAGTAAATGCAAGATCAGTGTTGGTACCCTATGTAGGCTGGAAATATGGCTGGCTGTATAAAATAATAGAAATGGAGGAGCATGGCTCCCATGTAAAGGTAGGGGATTCTGTGGCGCAAATTGATCCGGCCAATGTGATGAAATTCTTAGTGGAGCAAGAAACCTTACTGGAAACTGAAAAAGCAAATTTGAATAAATTATTGGTTGAACAGGAAGTCAAACGTAAGGAGCTTGAGGCCAGTTTGCAAGAGGTCCAGGCTGATCATAATCTGAAACAGCTGGAACTTCAGAAGTTCGAATATGAATCAGAACGAAAGAAGGAGGTCAAGGAACTGGAATTTCAACAGGCAAAAATAAACCTTAACAAGGTAATGCGGGCTATTGAGCTGGAAAGAAAGATATCTGAGAATGCCTTGAAGATTCAAAAGATAAAAGTATCTCAGATTAAGACGGATGTAATGGGGGCCCATTCGGCCATTGGCAAGCTGAACATTCTGAGTCCTATCGACGGTATTTTCCAAGTTTCCGAAAACAGGCGAACGGACCAGATGTTCCGGATTGGAGATGAAACCTACCAGGGAGCTGAGCTTGCCCTGGTACCGGATCTTAGCAAAATTAAAGTTACATCAACCATACATGAAACTGACATCGGAAAAGTGAAAACAGGTCAAAAAGTGATCGTCAGGCTGGAAGCTTTCCCTGATAAACCATTCGAAGGAGAAGTATCCGAGATAGGCAAGCTCAGTTATAAGAAGGAGGAAAAATCAAGTGTAAAAATATTTGATTTTGAGATTCTGCTTAATAATTCTGATCCGGTCCTGAAACCAGGAATGACAGTCAGCTGTGAGGTCTATTATGCTGAATTAAAAGATGTTTACTATGTCGACAATAATTGCCTGAAAAAAGTAGATGACACTTATTACCTGTATATGAAGGAAGATAACAACTGGGTTGAACATCCTGTGGAGATCGGCCCCCGAAATAATACCTATACAGTTGTATACGGTAACCTCAAACAGGGAACTGAACTCAAGTTGCCAGAAAAGACTGAAATTGCACAAAACCGCTAGTTAATCACCCGTTACGGGCTTCATAAATGAACATTGAAGAGAACTTCAAACTGGCCACCCTTGCTATAGTTGATCATAAGTTTCGTTCATTCCTTACCATGCTGGGAATAATCTTCGGTGTGGCATCGGTAATAGCCATGTTATCGATCGGTGAGGGTGCAAAAAGGGAAGCCATTGCAAAATATAAGGATCTCGGAATAAATAATATCATTATCAGGGATAATGAATTTACTGATAAGGAACTGGAAGAGGTAAGGGCAAAATTCTCACCGGGCCTCAGTATCAAAGATGCAGAAGCCATACAGGAAATAGTACCCCTGATTGAAGATATTGCCCCACAGGCTGAAAAGGAGGTAATTGTCCAGTATGAGGACAGAAATGGTAAGGCCAGGATTATAGGTATTACCCCATCCTTTGTGAATATATTGAACTATACACCTGCAAACGGGGGGTTTATCGAAGAAGACCATTATTACAGGCACTTAAAAGTTTGTGTATTAGGTGCAGTTGTTGCAACAGATCTATACCCATTTGAGGATCCTGTTGGAAAGAGTGTAAAAATTGAGGACCAGTGGTTTGAAGTGGTCGGAGTGATGCACAATAAATCCCTCTTTACGGAAACTGTAGGTGAACTGGCTTCCCGTGATCTGAATAAAGATATCTATATACCCCTTTCCACTTTTAACAAACGCTTTATCAGGGAGAACCAACTGGAAAGTGAAATCAAACAGATCACCGTTAAAGTTGCCAGCTCTAATAAACTGCCAGAAATATCGGGCATCATCAGGCACTTGCTGAACCGGCATCATTTTAATAACGAGGATTTTAGCATTATTATTCCTTATGAATTAATGAAACAGGAAGCGAAGGAAAGAAGGATTTATAATTTCTTGCTTGGATCAATTGCAGCCATCTCTCTTCTGGTTGGGGGAATAGGAATAATGAACATTATGCTGGCCAGTGTGCTTGAACGCACCAGGGAAATTGGAATCAGAAGGGCACTGGGGGCCAAGAAGAAAGACATCATGCGTCAATTCCTGACTGAAGCTGTGATGATAAGCATCACCGGTGGAATTATAGGTGTGATAATTGGCCTGAGCATTGCCATATCAATAACATTTATTACAGATATCACTACCAGTGTAACGTTATATTCTGTTGTCATCGCATTTCTGTTCTCAGTAATCGTTGGAATAAACTTTGGTTACCTACCTGCAAAAAAAGCAGCTCACCTGGAACCCATTGAATCCATCCGACATGAATGAGTGCTGCTTTCAAACGAATACTTTACTCAATTCCCTCTAAACCTTTTAAAAAATGAAACGGCTATTGTTTACATTATTGACATTAAGCTTACAGATCCTTTTCACAGGAGTATATTCCCAGGATAAATATGAGCTTGATCTCCAGAGAAGTATTGAAATCGCCAAGCAGAAAAGCCACAACATGCTGATCCTGAACCAGGTACTTGCACAGGCAGCATATGAGCTAAAAGCCGCGACGAGCCGGCTTAAAACCCATATAAACCTTAACCTGACCGTTCCGGATTATACGGAGACCATCCGCCAGTTTGAGGATAGTACCGGGGTATCATTCTTTTCTGTACAGCAATTGCGCTATAACGGCAGCCTGGTAGTTAACCAGCCACTGCCCACAGATGGATATGTATATATGAGTACAGGCCTGGATAATATGCTGGATTATAATAAAGATGAAAGACTTACAAGGATGGATCTTCGTTTGGGAT
>JAZGGT010000435.1:0-6009 GCA_036480555.1 Bacteroidales bacterium
AGCAGGATATCCAGTTTTCTTTCTTTCAGGTATTTCATGGTTGTGCTTGCTTCACCGACCCCGGGAAAGATCACCCTGTCTGCAGTCCGTAACTGTTCGTGATCATCTGTAATGGTGGCTTCTATGCCCAGCCTTTCCAGGGCAAAATACACTGACCTGATATTCCCTGCATTATATTTTACGATGGCTACCTTCATTATCTAACTGAATACGATGGTCTTGTTTTTGTATACCATTACCTTGCGGGATAAATGTGCATGTATGGCCCGGGCCAGTACTATCTTTTCAAGGTCCCTGCCAATCCGGATCATATCGGAGACAGAATCCCTGTGGGTTACCCTGGCCACATCTTGGTAAATGATGGGTCCCTCATCCAGGTCCTCCGTCACATAGTGGCTGGTGGCACCAATGATCTTCACACCCCTCTCATAAGCCGAATGGTATGGCTTTGCACCCGGGAAAGCCGGCAGGAAAGAATGGTGGATATTGATGATCTTGTTCCTGTAATGGCTGACAAAATCATTGGAAAGGATTTGCATATACCTGGCCAGTACGATAAAATTGACGGAATAATCCTTTAATAATTTAAGTTCCTGCTTTTCCTGTTCTACCTTGTTTTCTTTGTTCTTGGAGAAACAATAAAAATTGGGTCCGAACTTGTGTACCGTATCTTTCTGGGTTTCATGGTTGCTAATGACAAGCGGGATATCCACCTTCCATTCACCGGACTGGTATCTGGCAAGGATGTCGTCGAGGCAATGCGGGATCTTGGATACGAAGATCGCCATACGTGGCCTCATATTTGACAAATAAAGCCTCCAGTTCATTTTGAATTGCCTGACCAGGGGATCCAGGTGCTTTTCCAGCGATTCAATGGGGATATGGAATTTTACCAGTTCCCATTCCAGCCTCATGAAAAATACTCCGGCCTCCCTGTCAACATGCTGATCAAGGTATAAGATATTTCCCTCATGCTCGCTCAGGAAGCTGGTGACAGCGGCCACGATCCCGGGCCGGTCCGGACAGTGGATCAGCAGTATGGCAGTATTTGTAATTGGTTCATTCATGTCTTATCTACTGTTTACAAAGCTCCTTTTGTTGAGGGAATTTCCGATTGCCATGGATTTTGTTTTACAGCCTGCATCAGGACTTTGGCAAAGGCTTTGAATATAGCTTCGGCTTTGTGATGTTCATTTTTTCCCTCTACTTCAATATGGAGGTTACATTTGGCCGAATCACTGAAAGACTTGAAGAAATGCTCAAACATTTCCGTGGGCATGTCGCCGATCTTCTCCCTGCTGAATGCTGCTTTCCAGACCATCGCGCTCCTTCCTCCCATGTCCATGGACACCTTTGCCTCGGATTCATCCATGGGCAACATAAATCCGTACCTGTCAATTCCCCTTCTATCACCCAGGGCCTTGCTGAATGCTTCGCCCAATGCCAGTCCGGTATCTTCAATGGTGTGGTGTTCATCGATATGCAGATCACCTGTTACCTCCACTTCCAGGTCAATCCCACCATGCCTTGCGATCTGTTCCAGCATATGGTCAAAAAAGCCTATCCCGGTGGAGATCTTATACTGGTTAGTCCCATCCAGGCTCAGGTCTATGGAGATCCTTGTTTCGGATGTTTCCCTTACGATCTGTGCACGACGCCTGTTCCTTAACAGATAAGCATAAACAGCAGACCAGTCCCCCGCTATATAACTGCAATGCGATATGAGTCCGGCTTCATCAATTTCCGGCTTCTGGTCTTGTTCCCCGATCAGTATGGCTTTTGCACCCAGGTTCCTGGCCAGTTCAATATCGGTCATCCGGTCACCGATCACAAAAGAATTGGCCAGGTCATAAGCGCCTTCCAAATAAGCAGTCAACATGGCGGTACCCGGTTTCCTTGTCGGAAGATTATCCTCAGGCATGGAGCGGTCTATGTGAATCCCGTCGAATGTGATACCTTCATTCTGAAATGCGGTAAGGATCTTCTGCTGGACCAGGTTAAAAACTTTTTCCGGGTATTGTGCCCTGCCCATCCCGTCCTGGTTTGAAACCATGATCAGTTCATAATCCAGTTGCTGCCGGATAAAATACAGGTTTCTGAAGACGCCAGGCAGGTATTCCAGTTTTTCGAGGGAATCTACCTGGAAATCAACCGGGGGTTCCACCACCAGGGTACCATCCCGGTCTATGAATAATGCTTTCTTCATTGAGGATATGATTTCATGAGTTCAATAAGCCTGTTGTTCTCATCAGGGGTCCCTACCGTAATGCGGAGGCAACCTTCACAATGTGTCAGGCCTGATCGATTCCTGACGATAACACCATGTTCATTCAGAAATGCATAAATGCCATCAGGATCCTCCACCCTGACCAACAGAAAATTCGCGTCAGATGGAAATATCTTAAGTATGTATCCTATTTCTTCCAGCCGGCCTCTAAGTTTTGTTCTCTCTGCAAGGATCTCTTTTACCCACTTTTCCCTGCTTCCGGCCGATCCAAGCATCTCCAGTGCTTTCACCTGGGTCAGGTAATTCACGTTATAGGGATACTTAACCCTGTTCATGTATTTGATCACCTCCGGATCCGCCAGGGCCATGCCCAATCGTATACCGGCCAGTCCCCAGGCCTTCGAGAGCGTTCTCAGGATGACAAGGTTCCGGTGTTCACCCTGCGCCGGAAGCAATCCTTCCGAACCGCAAAAATCAATATATGCTTCATCCAGGACAACCATACCTTTGAATTCCGATAGGATCCTGGTAATCTCAGCCTTACCAAGCAGGTTCGCACTGGGATTATTAGGTGAACAGAGGAAAACCATTTTTGTTTCCTCTCTTACAGCTGCCATCAGGCGCTCCGCATCCAGGCTGAAATCCTTATTCAGGCTGACAAAATCCACCGCTACATTGTTGATATCAGCACAGACTTTATACATCCCGTAGGAAGGATCAATAATAATGATCCTGTCTGCAGCTGGTTCACAAAAAATCCTGATCAACAGGTCTATGGCCTCATCGCTGCCATTGCCCAGGAAGATCCGTTCAACAGTGGTGGAAATAATGCCCGAGATCTTTTCTTTCAGGGCCATCTGGACAGGATCTGGATACCTGTTGAATGGCTCATTGTAGGGACTTTCATTGGCATCCAACAGTATAGCTCCATCTCCTGAATACTCATTCCTGGCAGAGGAATATGGGATCAATTCCCTGATATTTTTCCGTATAAGGCCTTTAATATCACTCATCCCTTAACACTTTTCTGTCAATTTCCTCAGCCTGATATCCACGGCAATGCTGTGGGCCATCAACTCCTCCTCCTCTGCCAGTACCTTGATTGCCGGTCCGAGGTTGGTGAGTCCATCTTCACTGATCTCCTGGTAGCTGATCCTCTTCATGAAGCTTTCCAGGCCGATCCCGCTGTAAGCCCTGGCATATCCCCCGGTAGGCAGCGTATGGTTGGTACCGGACGCATAATCCCCTGCACTTTCAGGTGTATAGGCTCCCAGGAATACAGATCCTGCATTGCGTATCCTGTTGCCTACCTCTTCATAATCCCGGCATTGGATAATGAGATGTTCAGGGGCATAACTGTTGATCATGTCCAGGATGCTCTCCATGTCATCCATGACAATCAGCCTGCTGTTCCTGAGGGCAGCCTCTGCAATTTCTTTCCGGGGAAGTGTGGCAAGCTGTTTATCCAGTTCAGCCTTGACATTTGTTATGATCTTCTCCCGGGTAGCTACCAGGATCACCTGGCTGTCTGTACCATGTTCTGCCTGTGAAAGCAGGTCCGCTGCAATGAATGCTGGATCAGCACTGTCATCTGCAATAACGGCTACTTCCGACGGTCCGGCCGGCATATCAATGGCAACATTCTCGAGGCTGACAAGTTGTTTTGCAACAGTCACATACTGGTTACCCGGACCAAAGATCTTGTCCATCTTGGGTATACTTTCGGTACCAAAGGCCATGGCAGCAATGGCCTGGGCTCCTCCGACCCGGTAAATCTTTTTAATGCCAAGGATGCCGGCGCAGTACAATATGGCGGGATGAACCCTTCCATCTGCCTTCGGCGGTGTACATAGGATGATCTCACGGCAGCCTGCAATCCTGGCCGGGATGCCCAGCATCAGTACAGTCGACAGCAGGGGAGCGGTCCCCCCCGGGATATACAGGCCAACCTTTTCGATGGGCTTATGTTTCAACCGGCACTCCACCCCGGGCATGGTATTGATTACCAGGTCCTCCGGTTTCTGACTCTTATGAAAACGCTCAATATTGGACTTTGCGATGGCTATGGCTTCCTTCAGGGATTCAGATATTTGCAGACCGGAATCCCTTATTTCATCAGCTGAGAGCTGAATCTCCTGGAGCTCTGCATTATCGAAGGCCAGTGTATAATCTTTCAGGGCCCTGTCTCCCTCCTTCCGTACAGTTTCCAGGATTGTAAGCACATTATCCCTGAGACCGGAAAAATCTGTTTCCGGCCTGGCCAATATGAAAGGCCACTGGTCTTTTGATGGGTTTACATAAATGTCCATTGTTTCATGTTATCATTTTCTCAATCGGGATAACAAGGATGCCCTGTGCACCATGCTCCTGCAACTTGTCAATGACATCCCAGAAATCATTTTCATTCAGTACTGAATGTACCGAACTCCAGCCTTCCTCTGCCAGTGGCATGATAGTGGGACTCTTCATACCTGGTAAGATAGCGGCAATGTCATCCAGTTTTTCATTTGGCGCATTCAACAAAATGTATTTATTATTCTTCGATTTTTGCACTGCTCTTATCCGGAAAATCAGCTTATCAAGGATTTGCTGTACCGGAATTGATAATTCCTTATTGGCGACCAGTACAGCTTCTGACTGCATTACTACTTCTACCTCTCGTAATCCATTGCTGATCAGCGTACTGCCTGTGCTGACTATATCGAAGATCGCATCGGCCAGTCCTATGCCCGGGGCGATCTCTACTGAACCACTGATCTCATGGATCTCGCAATCGAGATGATTTTCGTGCAGAAAAATCCCCAGTATCACCGGATAGGATGTGGCTATTCGCTTGCCGTCAAGATCCTCTATCCCACTATACGTTTCACCTTTCGGCAGGGCAATGGACAAACGGCAACGTGCAAATCCCAGACGTTCAATGATTTGCAGTTCATGGCCTTTTTCCTTTACCACATTCTCCCCGACAATCCCCACATCTGTGACCTTGTCAAATACATACTGGGGGATATCATCATCCCTCAGGAATACAGCTTCCAATGGAAAGTTCCTTGCAGCTGATAAAAGCTTCCTGTTACTGTTTGCCAGTTTAATGCCTGATTCCTCCAGCAGCTCAAGTGACTGCTCACTGAGGCGTCCGGATTTCTGTATGGCAATGCTTAATTTCTCCATAATTAAAAACAAAAAAAGGTTTGCAGCATCTGCAAACCTTGATTTATAAAGTTTATTCGATAAGCTGCATACCAATCCCGGTCATCTGTGATGATGGTGCCCGTGGTATGCAGTTGTGAAATTCATTTTCCTGTTAATTTGTTGCAATTATATGAAGAATACTTCAGATCTGCAAAGTTAATAAATAATTTTATTATGAACTGATAGTTTGGAACTAATGGGTCCAAACCTTTAGTTCCAAACCTACAAATCTTTCAACAACTTATTGGCAGGTGAATTCATAATTGCATCGTAGAGGGATTGCTGGATGCCGGCAAATATCTTGAGATGCTTGGACTGTTCGGCCATTATCCTATCATCTCCTGACATTTCAAGCCGCTCGTATAGCAGGCCAACACTGATCTGGTTAATATCGAAGGCAGGTAAATAGGCGTTCTCTTTGAGACTGTCAGTGGCTGCCTCGACCAAGAGGCTGGCTTCCATGAGATCATAAATAATATCCCTGACCAGCCTTATAGGGATTCCCAGTTCATGACTTAGTTCAGCTGAAGTATTGGGTTTCTCTCCGGTTTGAAACTTTTTCACGATGGCATGCATTAATAAAAAAGTAA
>JAZGGT010000436.1:0-5223 GCA_036480555.1 Bacteroidales bacterium
CGTAAGCGAATTATTAAGGAGACCTCAGCGGGTGAACGTGACAAGAAAGATGATCCTGGCGGACAAAACACAGCGTCAACTGAAAAGGAAGAGTCCACTGCGAAGAAGGAGATCCCAAATCAGGGAAAGCTGAAGCTTGATGCCAGCATCGCCGATCAATACGTTACCTCCCCCAATGACCTGAAACTGCTGAACACGGCTAGGGAAGAAACAGAACGGCTGGTTGATGTATTATACAAGGAGGGGAGTTTTGATAAAAAGCCCCGCACCTACCGACGCAATGCAAGGAAAGAATACCTGGTGGTATCAAAGAAACGACATAAAAGCAAAAATGAGCTTCGGGTCATTCTCGGTAAGCAGTTGCGGTATGTCAGAAGAAACATCTCTACCATTGAGAAGATGCTGAATGAGTGTGAGAAAGGGAAAGACTTGTTTCTTCTGAACCACCGTGATCAGAGGGTCTATTGGGTAATACTGCATCTGTTCGATCAGCAGATGTACATGTATAAGAACAAAGTCCACAAATGCAATGACCGGATAGTAAATATCTACCAGCCCCATGTCCATCCAATGGTAAGGGGCAAGGACAAAGCAGATGTAGAATTTGGAGCAAAGATCAATATAAGTTAGGTGGAAGGTTTTGTGCGATGCAACCATATTGGCTGGGACAATTATGATGAAGGTGGTGATCTGATGCTTCAGGTCAAGGAGTTCAGGCAGGTGTATGGCTATTATCCTGAATTGTTGCTTGGGGACAGAAAATACCTAACCCGTGAAAACCGGAAATACTTGAAAGAAAACAATATTAGGATCGTTGGCAAACCGCTGGGCAGGCCACCAAAACAGAAGCTTTCCGGATATCGGAAGTATAAAACCAGGAAAGAGCAGAATATGCGGAACCATGTTGAAGGAAAGTTCGGGCAGGGAAAGAACGCTTATGGTCTGAATAAAATCAGAGCCAGGAGAAAAGACACATCTGAATCATGGATATCGGCCATCTTGTTCATCATGGACCTGACAAAACTGATGAAAGTAGCCGTCCAGCATGGTTATTTTTTGGCCCCTTCTGCTTGGAAGTTAATGAGAACAATATTCTTGCCGGTGGTTTTACAATACAATAGCTTGGATAATAACAGAAGATGAGTCGCGGCATGAGAATATCAGCAAATCCTATTTTACTGATATTCAGTGATTTACACTATCTTTTTTTATTATAGTTATCAACAAAATTCAATAGCACGACGTGTTAACATTATTAAAGAGTATTAGAGCTATTCCCCATGTTCCGTAATTTTATTAAGACCACACTGCGGAGTCTTGTCAAGGACAGGTATTACTCCGCCATAAACATCCTTGGCCTGGCTGCAGGCCTGACCGTCACCATCCTGATCATCCTGTTTATCCAGGATGAACTGAACTATGATAAATATCACGAGCTGCATGAACGGGTTTACCGGTTGGAATCAGATTTTACCCTTGATAACAAGAACCATAAATTTGCGGCTACCCAGATTCCCCTGGGACCGACACTGATGGATGAGTATCCTGAAATTATTGACTATGCCAGGTGTGCCCCGGTGGGGACCCTGTATTTTGTGGACGAGGACCGGGAATTCCAGGAGGACAGTATCTGGTTTGCTGATTCCACATTTTTCCAGTTGTTTACCCACCATTTCACCCAAGGTGATCCAACTTCGGCACTGAACCGGCCAAATACCATGGTGATCACCGAAAATTTTGCCAGCCGGCATTTCGGAAAAGAGAATCCCATAGGTGAAAACCTTACCGATATTGATAATAATATTTATGAGATCACCGGGGTCATCCAGAACCTTCCTGGCAATTCGCATATGAAATTCAACGGACTGATGTCTTCAGCCACCCTGGCCGAACGAATCGGGCTTGACCGGTTCAATGACCGCAGTGCAAATTCTTTCTGGAATATTGGAATATTCAGTTACGTATTGCTGGCAGAGAACGGCAGCATGCAGGATGTCCTGGATAAATTCCCCGGATTCTATGATAAATACATGAAAGAACTCGGTGACCAGATCAAAGGTAGCTTTGACCTTATGGCCACACCGCTGGCAGACATTCACCTGAATCCAATGGACCTGGAATACGACCTGCCCAAAGGCAATCGCTCCTATGTATATATTTTCATTTTTGCTGCACTGTTCATTCTGGCTATAGCCAGCATTAATTATATGAATATGGCTACTGCCCGGTCTGCCCGTCGTTCCAGGGAGGTAGGTATGCGAAAGGTATCCGGATCTTCACGCGGCATGCTCATCAGACAATTCCTGGGAGAATCTGTTTTCATTACCCTGATCTCTTTAATATTATCCCTTATCCTGGTGAAATTACTGCTGACAGGTTTCAATGACATGACAGGCAAAACATTGCAGTTCGGGATACTGAGCATGAAAGAAGTGGTACTGGCAGGCCTGCTAACTGCCCTAGTCGTAGGTGTTGTATCCGGACTGTATCCTGCCCTGTACCTCTCCCGTTTCAATCCTGTGATCGTCCTGAAGGGACTTGCGACAGGTGGCAAAGGCGGTGGATCTATCAGAACAGCACTGGTCCTTATTCAGTTTACTATATCAGTATTAATGATCATTGGGACAATGATCGTTTCAGGTCAGCTAAAATTCATGAAAACCACTGACCTGGGATTTGACAAGGAGAATATTATGGTCATGACGGTAAGGGATACAACATTGCGGAAAAGTTTTGAATCGTTCCGTGAAGAGATCATGACACATCCAGAGATCCTGGGGGCAGCACAATCCGGTTCAAATCCCGGCAACACTGTCGGCATCATTGTACAGCGCATTGAAGGAGACGGAGGTGAACTTCTTGACAAGGCAGTGAACAGGTACTCGGTTGATTACCTTTATGCGGATCTCATGGGAATAGAAATCATGCAGGGCCGTAACTATGACAGAACTATGGGTACAGATATCTCCAAAGCTTTTATCATCAACGAGGTCGCTGCCAATGAATTTGGCTGGGGAGAGGATGCCCTGGGAAAACGCTGGCAGTTGGGAATAAACCTGGATGGCCCACCACAGAGGGATGGTGAGGTCATAGGTGTATTCAAGGATTTTCATTATGCTTCACTGCATAACAAGATTGAACCAATTGTTCTTGTCCTGCAGGATAGACCCATTAGTATGCCCCTGTTCAATATCCGGACCACAGGGAATAATACAGAAGATGTGATCGCATTCGTCGACGAAAAAAGGAAGGAATTCGGAGATTATTATCCATTTGACTATGATTACCTGTCAGACAATCTCGATGTATACTATAATGAAGAGACCGTGATCGGTACGATCTTCAGGTATTTTACCATTCTTACAATTTTTATTGCTGCGCTGGGTCTGCTGGGACTTTCCGCCTTTATGGCACAACGCAGGACCCGTGAAATAGGCATACGCAAGGTCATGGGTTCCAGTGTAAACGGCATTGTTTACCTGTTCATCAGGGAATTTTCCAAATGGGTCATCATCTCCAACCTGATTGCCTGGCCCCTTGCCTGGTTTGGTATGGACAAATGGTTGCAAAATTTCCAGTACCGAATAGACATGAACGTATGGATCTTTGCCCTGGCATTCGGATTATCCCTGGCGATCGCCCTGATCAGTGTTTCCTGGCAATCTGTCCGGGCCGCCGTCATTAATCCGGCAGATTCTCTCAGACATGAATAAGCCAGGCCAGGTCCTGATAAAAGTCCAGGTATCCATTAAAATTCCTACTTTTGCGAGCGGTCATGAAGGAATGTGCCCGCCCATATTATTTGTTTGACGGAGAAGTCAGGGAATGCCCGTCTTTTGATGAGAACTTTGTCCATAAAGGAACCTCATTGTATGAAGTGGTAAGGCTTATGGAGGGCAGATTCCTGTTCCTGGAAGATCATCTTGGCCGTCTTCTTAATTCCCTGAATATAGCTGGAATACCGTCCTGGATCAACGCAGCAGGCATCCGTGAAACACTGCAGATCCTCCTGGAGAAGAACAGGATCAGTGAGGGTAATGTTAAAATTGTCATGAACCTCCAGGAAGACGGGTCAAGGCATTACCTGGCCTATTTCGTCTACCACAGGTATCCTTCGTCAAGGGATTACAACCAGGGAGTGAGGGTAATTACCTACCCTTTCGAACGGATTGATCCCAACAAGAAGATCTGGAGGCCGGAATTTCGCAGGCATGTGGCAGATACACTGCATGATGCAGGGGCATTCGAAGCATTATTAATGGACTCCCGAAAATGTATCACCGAGGCCAGTAAGGCAAACGTATTTGCCATTCACGGTGGCCATGTCATCACGCCTCAGGAGGCTGTCATCCTGCCCGGTATAACCAGGCATTATGTGCTGGAGATCTGCCGTGAATTGTCCCTTGAGGTGACCAGAAAAAAAATCCCCTTTGATGAAATACCTGACCTTGAAGGAATGTTCCTTACAGGGACATCCCTGCATGTACTTCCTGTATCTGGGGTGAACGATCACCCCCTTCAGGTCAAACATCCGGTTATGACAGAGATAATGAATAAATTTCAACAGGTAATCAATAAGCATCTAAATTAAGCAGAACTTTACGATATTTACAATCCCTAATTCTTAAATAGACAAATCCATGCAATATGATATAACGATAATCGGGGCGGGTATCGTGGGACTAGCCACAGCTTATAAGATCCTTGAGCAAAAGCCGGATATTAAACTGTTGATCCTGGAAAAGGAACCAGGCGTTGGGATGCACCAGACCGGTAATAACAGCGGGGTTATCCATTCGGGTATATATTACCGTCCGGGAAGCCTCAGGGCAATAAATTGCATAAACGGATATAAACAACTGCTTGAGTTTTCAGATAAGGAAGGCATTCCTTACGAGCTCTGCGGGAAGATAATTGTCGCGAATGACCAAAAGGAAAAGGCTATCCTGAAAACAGTTTTTGATCGAGGGAAAAAGAACGGACTTGACAAAATCCGCATGATCACCCCTGAAGAAATGAAGGAAAAAGAACCGCATGTTACCGGTGTGGAGGCCATTGATG
The DNA here is from genome assembly GCA_036480555.1 of Bacteroidales bacterium. GTDB lineage: Bacteria > Bacteroidota > Bacteroidia > Bacteroidales > SM23-62 > SM23-62. The sequence continues at coordinate 5,062 of JAZGGT010000436.1, forward strand.
TTCCCTATGCAGGCATCATCGAATTCAAAATTGTCGCCAACAAACTTTCAGAGATCGTTACGGATCGCCTGGGAGGAGAGATACTGACAAACCAGAAAGTCCTGAATATATACACCCACTCAGGATACTCAGAGGTTGTTACTGACAAGGAGGTGTTCTCGA